>CAZTXZ010000023.1:0-9081 GCA_964617895.1 uncultured Candidatus Saccharibacteria bacterium | reverse complement strand
ACAAATCACGGGCTTTCAATGTCTTGACCGGCTTGCCAGTGGTGACAGCTCGTAATTGCCAGTCGGCGTCGTCTACGACGGCCTGCATGAACTCGTCGCTCACTCGAACCGAGTTGTTAGCATTCTGATATTGTACGGAGAAGCTATCCTTGCCATCCAGGCTCATATCGAAACCAAACTCTTGCAGCACACGGGCTTTTTGCTCCTCGCGAGCCTTGCACCAGATGAATTGCTCGACATCAGGGTGGTCGACATTCAGGATTACCATCTTGGCGGCACGACGTGTCTTACCGCCACTCTTGATGGCTCCGGCCGACGCATCAGCTCCACGCATGAAACTGAGCGGTCCGCTGGCGGTACCAGCACTCTTACCGAGCGGTTCAACCGACGAACGAATGGCGCTCAGATTGACACCTGAGCCGGAGCCTCCTTTGAAAATCATGCCCTCATCGACATACCAGCCAAGGATGGCTTCCATGGTATCTTCGATGCCCAAGATAAAACAGGCGCTTGCCTGTTGGGCCCGATCCGGCGCACCGATGTTGAACCAAACGGGAGAGTTAAAAGCGGCACGCTGAGTAGCCAGAATGAATTTGAGTTCTTCCCGGAAATCCTCGGCTTCGGCTTCGGTCTCGAAGTATCCTTCCTGGGAGCCCTGTCGGGTCACCGTATCGACCACGCGATCGATCAGGTGCCTCAAGGATGATTCGCGGCCAGGCGTTCCCGGTGTGCCACTAAAGTATTTTTGTGCGACGATGTTGATAGCGTTGAGTGACCATCCCTGCGGGAAATCAACACCCTTTTGCTCGAACACTGGCGTGCTACTTGCCGGATTGGTAATAATCGAATCACGCGACACCCACTTCAATGCGTCGTAAGCTTTAGTTTCCGGCTGCGTAAAGAAGCGCCTTACACCCAGACTTGCTGTTTTTCCCATAATACCCTCACTTCGTATGTTATGTAGTTTGTTGTTGATTGTGTTTGTTGGAGTTCGCGGCGTCGTCGTCTCTCGCAAACGCTACCGTCGGAGCTCTCTGCGAACCTCATGTCGGGTAAATTCCCGCATCAGATGCGAAGGGAGCCGTCAAATCACTCCTATGATTCTTTGACGAGGTCCTTTTCATGCTTTTTTTGTTTGATATGCGTCAGTTCTTCCTCGAACCCTTCGATGTTCTTAAAGCGCCTGTAGACGCTTGCGAAACGGACGTACGCCACTTCGTTGATGGCTGCCAAACGGTCCATCACATGTTCACCAATCTTGACCGATTGGATCTCATTGGAACCGCACGTGTGGAGCTCTTGCTCGATATCCGAGACAAGTGACTCTAGCTGCATGCCGCTTACCGGGGTCTTCTCGCACGCCCTGTACAAGCCGGCGAGCAGTTTTGCCCGATTGAATAGTTCACGAGTGCCGTCATGTTTGATGACGATGAGCTGTGGCCGTTCTAGGCGCTCATATGTCGTAAAACGGTACATGCAGTTCGTGCACATTCGGCGGCGGCGCACGGCTTGGCCATCAGCAACATCTCGCGATTCGATAACCTTCGTATCGCATTCCTGACATTGGCTGCACTTCATTACTTATGCACCTCCTTTACCAAAATAAACGTACGAGCAGCTATCAAATTGCCTATATATAGCGCTTTGTTAATTAATAGTAACCCTACTTATAGCGCACTGCAATCGTTTTTTGGTTGTATTATTTAATACAGAAACCGCTAATTCTTTGGGGTAGAGCCAGAGTCTTTCTCTGTTGTGTCGCGGCGCTTTTTAAGGCGGCGGAGGAATGATGGGCGCTCGAGTTCATCCTCATGATCACCTACAATCGCTTCGTGCTCTTTGGACGTAGAATCTTCGTCATGCTTATCATCATCCAGGGTCCAGATATTAGGCACCGTATCGTCGGACTTAAGGCTCGCATTCATGTCGGTTTGTGTATCGGTAAGGGACATATCCAGGTCTTTCATCGATGCATCGCCGCTTGTTACGGATGAATCATCGGCCGTAGCACTGTCGTCAGAATCGGTACTGGCTGCACCGGCTGGCTGGGCTACTCGATCATTGACTGCTTGGCGACCCTGGAAGTAAGAGGCGTCGAACCCAGTCGCAACGACCGTGATGATGACCTCACCTTCAATTTCCGGACTGATAGTAGCACCGAAGATGATGTTAGCATCGGGGTCGGCAGCATTGGTGATGGTTTCGGCAGCCGCGTTGATTTCGTGCATCGACAGATCATTGCCACCGATAACATTGAACAGAATACCGCGTGCTCCATCAATCGATACTTCCAGTAGTGGTGACTCTATGGCCTGCTGGGCGGCAGTGATGGCGCGGTTTTCGCCACTTGAGCGGCCAATACCCATTAGGGCAGAGCCGGCATTGCTCATAACCGCCTTAACGTCTGCGAAGTCGAGGTTAATCAGGCCGTGCACGGTAATTAGGTCAGAGATTCCCTGCACCCCTTGACGTAATACGTCATCGGCAACCTTGAATGCCTCCATGAGGGGGGTTTGGCGGTCGATTGTTTGGAGTAGTCTGTCGTTGGGAATAATAATTAGGGTATCGACTGCACTACGAAGCTTTTGAATTGCGTCATCCGCGTTGCGTCGACGCTTCTCACCCTCGAATGCAAACGGTTTGGTCGCAAAACCTACCACCAATATGCCTAGCTCTTTGGCGATCTGAGCCACAATGTGACCGGCACCGCTACCAGTACCACCACCGGCACCGATGGTCACAAATACCATATCGGCACCCTCAAGCGCGGATCGGATTTCCTC
This sequence comes from uncultured Candidatus Saccharibacteria bacterium, assembly GCA_964617895.1. Taxonomy (GTDB): domain Bacteria; phylum Patescibacteriota; class Saccharimonadia; order Saccharimonadales; family UBA4665; genus UBA6224. Next base: position 6,298 of record CAZTXZ010000023.1, on the reverse strand, counting down.
TTTGGACTCCTCGGCGGCCCTCTGGCCTACCTGCGGATCAGCCCCAGCACCAAGGCCACGTGTGGCATCTTTGCCAATATGAATCTTGACCTTCGCTTTGGAATAATGGAGCGCTTGGGCATCAGTGTTGATAGCGATGAACTCTACGCTCTCGATGCCAGCATCAACCATGCGGTTTATGGCTGCTCCGCCAGCCCCACCTACACCAACGACTTTAATACGGGCAAAGGTTTCGATGTCTGGTTCGACAATTTGCGGCATAATCCCCTCGTAATTCCAAAATTTATACTCACAAGTATACGCTAGCTACCGCCGGTCGGCAACAAATTTGTACAGCCGAATTTTGCACACCCATTCGATTGTTCAGACCAAATCTTAGAAGCCAATTTTTTTGATCAACGAACGAATGCTAGCGACGGCATTGTACTCAGCCGGCATGGTTTCGATATCGTCTGCGGGCAAAAGCATATCGAGCATCATCAGCCCGACGGCTGTCGTGAAAATCTCATCGTCTACAGTATCGACTAGTCCAGATACATTGTGGATATGTCCGACGCGCGCAGCTAACTGCAGACTCTCGCGTGCGAACTCAGCAATACCAGGAAGTTTCGCTGTCCCACCATTAATTACAACACCTCCGGGTAGTTTACGTGAGCGGCGGATGCGCTGCAGCTCTTTATCAACATACTCGAATAACTCCTCTACCCTTGCCTCGCAAATCATGTGAACTTCATCCATGGCAAAGCTATGTTGTTTGTTATGCAACGAAACATTGGCGGTTACTTTGCGTTGTTCGAGCAAGCTGGCGTGTTGTAACTTTACCTGCTCAGCCACGTCGAGATCGGTCTTCAACCCAATCGCAAGGTCGTTGGTGATGTGTATACCACCAATCGGGATGACGGCCACGTGCTGTACTTCACCGTCTTCGATAACTATGATATTGGTCGTGCTAGCACCAATATCGAGTACCACGGTGCCGGCTTCTTTTTGTTCACGGGTCAGTGTCGCTTCGGCCGAGCCCAAGCTAGAAACGGTGTGGTGTCGGGCAACGATATTTGCCCGCTCTAGTGCAGAATCTAGATTCCGCAAGTTTGGTGATGCTGCGGTAATGATATGGGCCTCGACTTCAAGGCGTACGCCCTGCATGCCGACAGGCTCCTTGATGTTGCGCTGACCATCCAGGCTATAACCTTTGGCAAAGAATTGGACTATTTCACGATTGGGCGGGAATTTGACAGCGGTGGCGGCCTCGTCGACACGCTGTCTGTCGGCAGCCGAGATTTCGCGGTCACCGGCACTGATAGCAATAACACCCTTCGAATCGACCCCACTGACATGCGTGCCGTTGACATTTACTGTCGCTTGGGTAATTTGCACACCAGCGATACGCTCGGCTTCCGATATGGCCTGAGTTATGGCTGAAGCGACTTCATCGACATGAACCACACTACCACGGCGCACACCCAAGTTCTGAGCTGAGCCGTGGCCGATTACCGACAGTTTGCCGCTGTTGATATCTAGCATACCAACCACGCATCGTACCGACGTTGTTCCTATGTCAAGACCGACGAAATGATTTGTTGCTGCATCGCGCATGTTGGGCGTAGTATACCGCTTACCCTTGTGTTCGGCAAGATTAGAAACCTACTATACCACTGTTAGGATTTCGTAACCTGTGTCGGTAATTAGCACCGTGTGTTCAAAATGGGCCGATCTAGAACCATCGCGAGTACGTATGGTCCAACCATCATTTTCCAGGTATACGCTGTGCGTCCCCAGCGTCGCCATGGGTTCGATGGCAATCGTCATCCCGGCCTGGAGCCAGGGCCCCGTGTCCGGCTTGCCGTAGTTAGGGATATTCGGGTCTTCATGAAGCTCATGTCCCACTCCGTGTCCGACCAGATCACGTACAATACCAAACTTGTGGCGTGCCAATACACCTTCGATGGTAGCGCCGATATCACCCGTCCTGACCGAACCATGGACGGCACCAATACCGGCCATCATAGCCTGCCTTGTGCTCTCGACCAGTTCTTGCTCCCGGGGATTGCGAGGCTTACCAACGATTTCGCTAATTGCTCCGTCCGTTGTCATGCCTTTGTATGTCACCCCAAAATCCAGCCCAACAATATCCCCCTCCGAAAGAATCTTGTCACTCTTAGGAATACCGTGGACCACTTCGTCGTTAACGGATATGCAGATGACATCCGGAAAACCCTGATACCCCAAAAAAGTTGGTTGGCCACCGAGCGCCTTCAGCTCACTGCGGGCATAATCGGCAAGTTCTTTCGTCGATACCCCTGGCAAAACATTGGGCCTGAGCGCTGCGAGCACCGTAGCCAGCATAACGCCACTTTCGCGCATTGCTCGAATTTCAGCGGGCGTCTTTACGCGAGTGAGCATTCCTCTATCACCTTTTGAATCCGCTCGTGAACCTCGTTCACGTCGTCATGCCCATTTACCACACGTACGGCAACTCCACGACCCTCGTAATAATCAATCACCGGTTTGGTGCTACGGAAATAAATGTCCAAGCGATGCTCGATGACATCCGGCGAATCTTCGGCACGACCGCGTCCCGATAAACGACGAATCAGCTCTTCTTTAGGTACATCAAACACAATGACCACTCGGATTTCCCGTCCGTGGGAGGGCAGATGTTCATCAAGCCACTTGGCTTGGTCTAGATTACGCGGATAACCATCCAGCACCACGCGGCTCTTATCGCTAGCCTTGCGTAGCGCGTCATCAAGTACGCGGTTAGTCAGTTCGTCATCGATAAGTTCACCCGTGGCCAAACGGTCGAGAACCTCCGTGTCGGAAGATTCCCGGAACAACTGTCCAGTCGACAACCACTGCCAATCGTTACGTTTGACTAGTAGCTCTCCCTGTACACTTTTGCCTGATCCTGGGGGGCCGAAAAATAGAATCACTGAGCTAGCTTCTCCTTTACCATACGCGCGATTGTCGCGCCATCGGCACTGGCACCGACTTTCTGTCGAACCGCACCAATAACTTTACCCATATCCTGAGGCGATGACACGCCCAGTTCCTTGACCACATCGTCAATCACTGAGTCCAGTTCATCATCCGACATCTTTTCTGGCAAATAGGCATCTATGATTGCCCTCTCCTGAAGTTCTGCGTCGGCCCGTTCCTGGCTACCGCCCTGGACGTACAGGTCGGCACTTTCCTGACGCTTCTTGGATTCGCGGGCCAATAGCGAAACGACTTCGTCATCGGCTAACTCTTGCTCGCGCGGCAGCTTCTGGGCCACCTTCTCGTACAGGAGCGTACTCTTAAGTCCCCTCAGCGTCGTGACGCGTTGCTGCTGTCCTGCCAGCATTGCCGCCTTGAGGTCTTCGGAAATTCGGGATTCTAGAGCCATTAACGCTGACCGAGTTTGATGCGCTTAATTTTTGCAGCGCGTCGTGACTGACGAATAATTGCTTTATTGCGTCGCTCACGCTTGCTTGTCGACTTTGCGAAGAATTGACCTTGCTTAAGGACGGCCATGTTACCAGACTGCTGAACTTTACGATTAAAGCGGCGCAGTAGGTTCTCTGCCGATTCCTTTGAATCTTTACGTGTTACTTGAATCATCGGGGATTATTGTAGCGAATTACAGGGATGTTTGCAACAGCTTTACGGAGAGACTTTCTTTTTTTGGGTCGTGCGCTGCGATTTTAGAACTATACTCTGCAACTCCTTGAAGATTGGGAATTGCTTGTTGGTGTAATAAACCTTGGTGTTGCTCTGTTTTTCTGAAATGAGGAATCCGGCCTTTTCCAAACGGCGCAATTCACGCTGTATATTCCCGGCATCCTCTTTGATAAGCTTAGCCAGGCCGCGCACGTGCGTCTTGAAGTCAGGATACTTGGCATAAATCACAATGATCTTACGCCGCACTCGAGATGTAATGAATATATCTAACATAAGTCCCTCATTGTTGAACCAACAACGTAGACTTTAGTATAGCAAGGCTGCGGCGACTTTTTCAAGTTTATGGCGCAGAAGTTATACTAGAGTCATGTACTTCTACGAGGTTTGGGTACGGAGCAATCGCTACCGTAAGAATACGCCGCTCACATATAGCGCCGATGTCGACATCGGGCCGGGGGGCATCGTTATGGTACCTATGCAGTCCCAGTCGATACCAGGCGTGGTCGTGAGGCAAGTCAAGAAACCACCATTTGCTTGCAAGCCCGTATCCGCCGTATACGAACATTCCCCCCTTGGTAAAGAGGCGCTGGGACTGATGGACTGGTTCCAGACATACTACCCAGCCCCTATCGGGGCTCTGACTCAGTTATTCCTGCCCTCCCATTTGCCTGTTGGCCCTACTGAAGCCACAGGATCGACACTGAGCGAGCGCCGACTGCCCAAGATCGTGCTTAATCCGGCGCAGCAGCAAGCGGTAGCCGCGATGCCTACTGCCGGCACTTACATACTGCATGGGCGCACCGGCAGTGGCAAGACGCGTGTCTACGCAGCCCTGGCGCAAGAATCCCTGCGTCAAGGAAAATCCGTTCTTATCCTTAGCCCCGAAATCAGCCTAGCGCCTCAGCTAGCTGCAGAGCTGACCAAATATCTGGGCAGCGTCATAACCATTCACTCCAAGATGACCACCAAAGAGCGCGGGGAGGCCTGGCTGCATATACTGGACGCCCACAAGCCCGTCGTCGTCATCGGGCCTCGCTCCGCCCTCTTCTCGCCTTTCCGTAAATTAGGGCTGATCGTGCTTGATGAGTCGCATGAGCCGTCATACAAGCAAGAGCAGCAACCCTATTACTACGCTCCCCGTGTCGCCGGCAAGCTAGCCGACTTGCATGGCGCCAAGCTAGTCTTGGGGTCGGCCACCCCGACAATCAGCGACTACTACATTGCCTCTCAAAAAAAGCGGCCCATCATAACCCTGGATTCAATCGCCACCGGCAACCATACTCCCGTCGATCGAATACTCGTAGACCTGCGCGACCGGTCCGCCTTCACACGGTCTGGTTATCTATCGGATCAGCTGATCGAGGCTTTGCGACGAGCACTGGAATCGGGTGAGCAGAGTATGCTGTACCTAAATCGCCGCGGTACCGCTAGGCTGACGCTCTGTCGTGAATGTGGTTGGCAAGCCACCTGCCCCAGATGTGACCTACCCCTGGCTTATCATGGAGACATACATCAGTCACTATGTCATGTCTGTGGCCATCGGGAATTGATTCGTAGCGCCTGTCCGACTTGCGGCAATACCGATATTATCTTCAAGTCAGCCGGTACGAAGGCGATCGCCGATGAGGTGAGCCGTCTATTCCCCGAGGCGCGTGTCAGCCGTTTCGATACTGACAACCGTAAGGCCGAACGGCTCGAACAGCATTACGAAAGTATATTGGCAGGCGACGTCGACGTACTCGTCGGAACCCAGCTACTAGCCAAAGGGCTTGATTTGCCACGCCTAACCACGCTTGGAATCGTCTTGGCTGATACCAGCCTAGCGATTCCGGACTACACTGCCCAAGAAAGAACTTACCAACTGATTCGTCAGGTCCTTGGTCGTATTGGCCGTGGCCACACTAAACATGCGACTGCCGTCATCCAGACCTATGCGCCGGACAGCCTGGTAATCCAATCCGCCTTGTCCGAGGACTGGCAGCACTTCTATGAACGGGAATTGCAGGAGCGCGAGCGGTACGGCTTCCCACCTCACGTTTACTTACTAAAGATTGCCTCTCGGCGCGCCACTTCTAAATCTGCCGAGGCGTCTTCGTCGAAGTTAGCAGACAGTTTGCGTAGTAAATATGGCAACGTTGTTCATATAGACGGCCCCGCCCCCGCTTTTCACGAAAAACATGGCACGAAATACGAGTGGCAGCTAATCATAAAGGCTAAGAATCGCCAACATCTGACCCAAATAATCGCCGATTTGCCCGATGCAGGGACGACGTACGATATCGATCCCGTGAATCTGTTGTAAACTAGTCTCGACTAGCGAAATGGGCTATACTGTAACAGATATGACTAAAGATGACATCATTACATTACCAAACCCCTCGCTGCGTACAAAATCACAACGGGTGGGCGTTATCAGTGATGAAATATTACAGATAATCGAGGGCATGAAGTCGGCAACCTTGGATTGGGAAGCAAGCCGCGAGCACGAGGTGGGCGTTGCACTGGCAGCCGTCCAGGTCGATAAACTGTACCGAATAGTCGTGGTACGCAACAATTGCGAGGACAAGAACGACCACGAATTCACCGTCCTGATAAATCCAGAAATCACTAAATCCGAGGGCAAACTCGTCGAGGA
>CAZTXZ010000022.1:0-9819 GCA_964617895.1 uncultured Candidatus Saccharibacteria bacterium | reverse complement strand
TTAGGTCGGTGGTTTCGAAGCACTGAGTCGATAGGAAGCCGTACTGCTTAAGTATTGGCAGTACCGTGTTGACGTTGCTCTCGTAACCGTCGTCGAAGGTCAGTGTCACGAGCGGTCGATCCCAGCTTGTCGGTGTATATGGGGTAATCGACTGGTCGTCGACCTGGACCCAGCCGTTCTTGTTGACGAACAAGAAGGCCGAGACGCTGACGGCATCTTTAGGTACGATGAAAGTATCGCTGTACTTTGTCCAGGTGGTGGCGCTGTCGGCGGCCGGGAATGGCTGGGGCATCCCAAAGAAGTGCTCGCTGCCATCGGCGGTCATGTACATCATGACGGCTTGTGGGGTGGTGTTGGTCTTGTACCACGTGGTGAAACGATACTGGCTGCCTGGAGTCAGAGAGGTGACAGGGTTGAAGAACCACTTGGCGTCACCGCTGGTGTAGTTAGATACGGTGACCTTCACGCTCTTGGTTCCGTCGTGGCCGTCGTTACTCAGGTAGGCGAAGTCGGCCGTGTTGGTGCCCCAGGCGTTGTGGCTCCAGCTGGTCGGGCTGGTGCCATTGGCCGAAGCCTCGACCGATGCGTTAGGGATGACGCCGGTGTTCGTCGGTGGGGTGGTGGTTTGTTCGGTCAGGCTGACGTCGTCGAGCGTTAGGCTGCCGACGCGATCGATCAGGTGGTAAAAGCTAACCTTGGTGATGTTGCTCGGTATGGTAACCGTGGCCTGGTATTGGTTCCAGGTTGAGCTGGCCGGAGCACCTGCCAGTTCGGTGTAAGTGAATGCGCCGCTGGCATCTTGGTAAGCGGCGACAACGCGCGTGGCCGCGTTGGACACATAGTAATCACTGTAGGTGTACGACTTGCCGGCGGTGACTGAAACTGGGGCGGCGAACCACTTGGCGTCACCGTCAGTGTAAGCCGTGATATTCGTCGTCACGCTTTTGCTGCCGGTGTGGGCGTTGGTGCTGTAGGTGAAATCTGTCGTGTTGGTGCCCCATTTGTTCGATGACCAACCAGCCGGTTGCGTGCCGTTAGCGGTTTCCATCGAGGCATTTGCTATCAGGTTACCCGTGGTGCTGGGCGGAGGGGTGACAGGGTCGGTCGGTGGTGTGGTGGTACCGCTGGTCAAACTAAAATCATCAGTTTGTAACCAGCCGACTGAGGCTAGGACATGCATGACGACTACCTTTGCCGTGCCGGCGGGAACCGTGAAGCTAGTGCTCAGTTGAGTCCAGTCGGCGCTGGCCGGTACGTATTTGCCGTAGGCGTAGCTGACGCTACCGCTGGTGCTGATGTATTGCAGGTCGATTTCACTGCCGGCATTTGACTTGTAAAAACTGCTGTAGGCGTAGGTCGTGCCGGCGGTGACAGCTATGGCGTCGTGCATCCACTTGGCATCGCCGCTGGTATAGCTGGTCGTTGCGATATACAAACTCTTGCTGCCGGTGTGGCCGGTGGTCTGGTAAGTCATGGTCGTCGTGTTGGTGCCCCATTTGTTGGCGGTCCAGTTGGTTGGCAAGTTATTGACGGACGTCTCGACTGACGGGTTGGCAATCAGGTTACCACTGGTGTCTGGCGGAGGAGTGACAGGGTCGGTCGGTGGTGTGACTGGGTTGGCTGTCAAGCTGAAATCGTCGGTTTGCAACCAGCCGACTGATGCCACGATTTGCAGGACGACGACTTTGGTAGCGCTGGCCGGAGTGGTGAACTGCGCGCTCTTGGTAGTCCAGCCCGTGGCCGGGTTTACGGTACTGAGGTAGGCGTAGCTAACGACGCCGTTCTTGTCGGTGTATTGCAGGTCGATCTCGGTCTTCACATTCGATTTGTAGTAGCTGCTGTAGGTGTAGGTGGTGTTGCCGGTGACGGCTACGGCATCGTGCATCCACTTGGCATCACCACTGGTGTGTGACTTCATGTTGACCTTCACGCTCCTGCTGCCGGTGTGGCCGGTTTTTTCGTAAGTCATGGTCGTGCTGTTGGTACCCCATTTGTTGGAGCGCCATTTAGCAGGTGCGGTGGTGCTGGCGGCAGTTTCTACCGAAGGATTCGCGATAAGGTTAATGGATGCGGCTGAGACATTTTGAATAATCGCCGGCATGAGGTTGATCATGACGAACAGAGCGCTAAAAAATAGATATGTCAGTTTCCGGATCAATCCCATTATCCTGGTCCTCATAAAGCGAATATTAGTTATAAATTACAACCAATCACCGTAAAAGTCAAATGATTTATTAATTTTAACAGGGGTAAGTGCTTAAGCTTATTATCAAATACTCTTTACAAATAAGCATAAAAGATGTATTCTATGAGGGAATTTGGTGTTTGGGGCGTTTCATCATATGGCTACGGTCGTTTGGTGAGGAGTCCGGCGCAAGTTCCGAAAGTTATAAACGACGGGAGTTGTTACGTTTGGGCCAGGTTACTGGAACGGACCGCTACCCCCGCTAACATAAGGGAGAGACGTATGTACGGAAAAGTACTAGGCGCAGGTAACGTCGCTACTGGCGTTGCTGTTCTTCCAAACACCGGCGACAGTCGTCTGCTGTTTGCAGTCGCATCTGGTCTCTTGGTAAGTGGTGTTGCAATCTTGGTGGTTGCAGCTGTGCTTGCACGCAAGAGCCGTCGCGCAGCTACAAACTAAGCGCGTCGCTTGTTTGTCTCGGGGAGGGTGGCATTCGTGCCACCCTTTCGAGAATTTATAGGATTTTTACTATGACAATTTCAAAGAAAATCGCCCTACTTGGAGCCCTTATTACCATCGGTGGAGTCATTGCGATGACCCCGTTTATTTACATGTCCATCCAGCAGCAGCAGGCGCTAGCTAACGCTGTAGGTAGCACACCGATTGCTGATGCCCCTAAACCAGTACCACAGGCTATCAGTGGCCGCCCGGTGCACCTGAGCATTCCGAGCCTCAAGATAAGTCTGACGGTAATCGATGGCCATTATTATCCATCGTCGGGCCAGTGGACGCTCACTCGCGATAAGGCCCAGTATGCCTTGCCCTCTGTGATGCCGAATGATCGGTCGGGCAATACTCTGATTTATGGCCACTATCGCCGTGAAGTTTTCGCACGTCTGCACACTATCAAGCCGGGCGCAAAGGCCATTGTGACCACCGACAATCACTACCAATTCACATATACCTTTACCGGTAGCGAATCGTTCAGTCCGACTGACGCCAGCGTGTTCGCCTACGAGGGTAAACCTCGTCTGACATTGCAGACCTGTTCAGGCGCCTGGATGCAGCACCGACAGATGTATTACTTCAGTTTCGGCGGCGTCCAGCCGGTCAAGGCCGAATAGAATAAGTCTAAGCTTGGGTATAAAATAGCGAGCGTAACTGGCCGCTATTTTTATTTCACTTCGCGTAGTGCTGCGGTGCTTAGCTCGTAGCGGCGACCTTCGGTCGACCAGCCGCGGACTTCCTCGCGGAAACGGCCTAGTACCATGACCTCAAAGAAGGCTATCAGGTACGCACCGATCTCGACCCAGCGCAGGAAGTAAAATGCCGGCATGGCGCCCAACAGATACCAGCGTCGAACGGCGATTGACGCCAGGATAGCGATACCACAGTTGATGATGAAGTCGGCGGCGATAGCTACAGGTATGATCATCCAGTTGCCGGTGATGTAGATTATCAGGGGCAACAGAATGGTGAGCTGCAGGATGAAAAGAATCATTTGTGACATCTGTAGCCCCAAGCTGACGTCGATAGTCTGTCCGCGTAGACCGATGCGATATTTGCGGACACCTTGAAAAAAGCCTCGCTGCCAGCGCAGGTTTTGCTTGTAGAAATCGCTGAGGGTTTGCGGATCCTGGGTGTAGTTGATGGCCTTGGGTATGTAGACGATTTTGCCGAGACGCTTACGGTGGACCTGTAGGGTAATGTCGAAATCTTCCGTCAGACTGGTGCCGTCAAGCTCCAGCCGCGGAAATATATCGGTACGGAAGCAGGTGATTGGACCAGGGAAAACCGAAATCATGTTGAGCTTGGACTGGATGCGGCGACTGACATGCTGGCTGAAAGTGTAGGTCAGCGAGCGATACGTACTGATCCAGTTACCGCGCATGCTTTGGACAAAGCCCACGGCGACGGCGTACTTCGTATCATCTAGTTTAGAGCGATATTCGCGGAAATAATTCGACGAAAATACACTGTCGGCATCGGCGATATGGAGCCAAGTGTACTTGTCTAATATCCCGAAATGGTCGACGGCCTTCTTGACGGCCAAGGCCTTGCCGCTACGCTCAACAGACAGCACGTTCTGCTCGCCCAGCATCTCGACGGCCAGTTTGCGGGTATCGTCGCTGGAATTGTCGTCGACGACGAAGATGTCGCGCTTTTCTTGGCCAGCGGCCATGGCCGAACGAATTGTCTCGGCGATGATCAGTTCTTCGTTGTGGCCGGGCAAAAGCAGGGCCAACTTCTTTTTCGGCTCGTTCTCGGTAGGGGTGGCGGTGTAGGATGCCGTCTTGATGATTTGGATCTCGGCAAACTTTTTGAGAGCCGAGCGGCTAGGTACGTAAATTACCCGGCTAGCATAAGTTGTCCCGCGGTGCGTAAAGCTGGCCGTTCGTGGCTCTGGCTCTGTGGTCGGTCGCGCCTCCATCAGGATGGCGGGCCGCTGCTGCAACTCAGCAGTTGCGCGCGACTCATAGCCGGCGCTAGCGCGGGGATGTACCTCTGTAACTTGCCTTGATAGATATGACATAAGCCTCAATTGAATAACTGTAGTATTCTATCATAAAATACTACGAAATGCAAGTATATGGCACGATATTCCAGCTGATTGTCATATCAGGGGTAACAGAGGTAATTTTAGCCCAGGTGTTTGCGTTTGGGCGTGCGGCTATAGTTCGTGCATGACGGTGATATGAGCACCGATGCTGTTGAGCCGTTCGGCCAAATCTTCGTAACCGCGATTGATAGTGTAAACATTGCGCAGCATGGAGTTGCCTTGGGCGGCCAGCATACCGATCAGCAGCATCACGGCCGGGCGGATGCCGCTTGGGCAAACGACGTCGGCGGCGCGCCAGCGGGTCGGGCCATCAATGTAGGCTCTGTGCGGGTCGGCCAGGTCCATCTTGACGCCGATTTTCTTCATTTCGGTGTACATCAGGGCTCGATCTTCGTAAACCCAGTCGTGGATCAGCGTGCGACCTTTGGCGACGGCGGCAATCGGTACGAAGTATGGCAAGTTGTCGATGTTGACGCCCGGGAAGGGGCGGCCATAAAGTTTCTCGGCGGGAGCGACCAGTTTGCCGTCATGTTTGTGAATGGTGATATCCACTAGGTCGGTGTAGTTATTGTCGGCTTTGTAGGTGTCGCTGACGTCGTAGGTGAGGCCCATCTTCTCGAGCTTCAAAAGTTCTAGCTCCAGGAACTCGATCGGAGCACGTTTGACTGTAATGGATGAATCCGTCGTGATGGCGGCAGAAATGAAGGTCATCGCCTCGACCGGGTCCTCGCTGGGCGAGTAAGTCACGTTCTTCTTGATAGAGCTGACGCCCTCTACGCGTAGGGTGCTCGTGCCGATTCCCTCGATCTTGACGCCGAGCTTCTTCAGGAACAGACACATATCCTGCACCATGTAGTTGGCGCTCGCCATCTTGATGGTCGTCACACCCGGGGTCTTGGCGGCAGCCATCAGGACATTTTCCGTCGTCGTATCGCCAGATTCGTACAGAACCACGGTGCGCCTTGGCAGGTGTTTGTCGACGGTAACGAGGTATTGGCCGCTGTGCGTGGCGACATCGACGCCGAATTCTTCGAGAGCGTACAGGTGGGGCAGCACGGTGCGCCGGCCCAGCTCACAGCCGCCGGCATAAGGAATCTTGAACTCGTTCATCAGGTGCATTATCGGACCGATGAACATGATCACGCTGCGCGTTTTGCGGGCGGATTCTTTGTGCATTTTATCTAGGCTGAGCTTGGCTGGTGGCTTGATCTCCAGGTCGCTGCCGATCCAGCGTACGTGCACGCCCATGCTGGTCAGCACTTCGATGAGCCGGTTGACTTCTTCGATGCGGGCGACGTTTTTGAGTCGGGTGGTGCCTTCGTTGAGTAGGCTTGCCGCCAGCAGCCCTACGGCGGCGTTCTTGCTGGTCTTGACGGTAATTTCACCGTGCAGTTCGTGGCCGCCCTCGATGTGAAGATTGACTGCGCCGCTGTTCAGGGTAATCAACGGTTTGTTTAGGACGTCACTGACGCGTCCCAGGGTCTCCAGGCTGAGGTTTTGGCCGCCGCGCTCCATGCGGTTGACGGCCGATTGGCTGGTCTTGAGCTGGCGAGCAAACTCGGCTTGAGTAAGCCCTCTATCTTGTCGCAATTGTGATATCAATGAACCGATTTTCTCATTTGTTGTAGGCATAGTGCTCCAATTATATCAACTGTGATATAAAACGTCAATATTGCTAATGTGTTTGTTTTGGTGAACTTCATATGTATTCTACGCCCGTCGGCTGCTATAATCCAAGCATGATCTAACGAATTCCCCACATCTCATTTAGTGCTACACTAGTAACCAAACGAGGGGAATTTTATGCAGGACGACAAAGTTGCGGCAGCGATTGCCGGTGAAGAAAAACGTGAACGCGAAGGAATCGAGCTGATTCCTTCGGAAAACTATGTCAGTCGTGACGTGCTGGATGCGCTAGGCAGCGTCTTCACCAACAAGTACAGCGAGGGTTACCCGGGCAAGCGCTATTACGGCGGCCAGGAATTTACCGACATCGTCGAGCAGTTGGCGATTGACCGGGCCAAGCAGCTTTTTGACGCCGACCACGCCAACGTCCAGCCGCACAGTGGGGCGCCGGCTAACGAGGCTGTCTACAGCGCTTGGCTGGAGCCAGGCGATACCGTGCTGGCGATGGACCTGAGCCACGGCGGCCACCTTACCCATGGCGCACCGGTAACGCGTAGTGCCAAGCTGTACAACTTTATTCGCTACAAGATGAAAGATCCCGCCACCGGCGAGATAGATTACGATGAATTGCGCGAGCTGGCCCAGACCCACAAACCAAAGATAATTTTGGCTGGTTTTAGCGCGTATCCGCGAGAGCTGGACTACGCCAAATTTGCTGAGATTGGCAAAGAAGTCGGTGCGCTGCTGATGGCCGACATGGCGCACATCGCTGGTCTGATTGCCGGCGGCGTTGCCAAGAATCCGTTCGATTTTGGATTCCATGTCATCACCACCACTACGCACAAGACGCTGCGCGGTCCGAGGGGTGGACTTATCCTGAGCAAGGGTACTGTCAGCAGCCCCTTGAAGGCACCCGAGAAAACCCTCGAGAATATACCCACCCTGATTGACCGCTCCATCTTTCCCGGCATGCAAGGCGGACCGCATATGCACGTCATCGCCGCCAAGGCAGTCTGTTTTGGGGAGGCGCTCAAGCCGGATTTCAAGGTCTACGCCAAACAAATCGTGAAGAATGCGGCTGCCCTGGCGGATGAGTTGCAGAAGCGAGGCTTCCAACTCGTTACCGGAGGCACCAGCAATCACCTGATATTGGCAGACATCTATAAAAGCTTTGCCATCGATGGCAAAGTTGCCGAAGAAGCCCTCGACGCCATTGGTCTGACGCTCAACAAGAACGCCGTGGCTGACGATCCATTGCCGCCATATCGCCCGAGCGGGATTCGTCTGGGCACCCCCGCGCTGACCACCCGCGGGATGAAAGAGAAAGATATGGCACAGATTGCCGAATGGATGAAGCTGGCCATAGATAACCGTGAGAAACCAGCAGAACTGCAAAAACTGAAGGCCGAGGTCAAGGCTTTTGCCCTGAAATTCCCGCTGCCGAGCGACAAATAGGGGGTTATGTGAGCGGAACCACGTTTCATGCTGCGGTATTCCTGATAGTCAGGGATATAGGAGGTAGGATACTTTTGCACCAGCGGGCCGGCACTGATTTTTTGCCGGGTTATTGGGATTTCCCGAGCGGACACGTCGAAGACGATGAGTCGTTCGCCGATGCCGCCGTGCGCGAACTGCGCGAAGAAACGTCCCTGGTTACGCGACCGGAGGACCTCGAGCTAGTTCATGCCAGCATCAACCACACCGACATGCCTTATATAAATCTTATTTTTGCGGTAGCCGATTGGTCTGGCACGCCGACCATCGTGGAGCCTCACAAGTGCAGCGGCATGGAGTTTTTTGAGCCTGCTGAATTGCCGGGTAAGTTGTCGCTGGCCGTACGAAACATGTTGGCGCAAGAATTTAAGCCGGACCTAGGCGCCGGGTTGTTTGTCAGTACTCGCCACTACGAACAGATCATGGGCGAACCATTTGAGCTAGGTTAAGAACCAAAGAGGTCAGTTAGCTGGTCTTTTTGGCGATCCAGGTCATGATGACGGCGGCTGCTACCCAATTGGGCAGAATCCACAGGATGGCCAGGCCGTAGTCACTGGTGTGGTTCAGGCCGATGAACCAGCTGAAGCCGAGGTACATGACGAACGGCAGATACATGAACCAGGCGACATCGCTGACTGGTACGTAACTGCCACGTCTCTTCGTGAACAGCACTTGCTTCTTAGCACTCTTTGATGATTTGGAGCTCTTGGTTGATACTTTCTTTGCCATAATGCTAATGCTAACACATATCGTTGTGGAGTGCACTACGGAAGTAATTCGGGTTCCTGCACCAGCGTGACATCGAACTGTGTCTTGACGGCATCCAGGACTCTTTGCCGGAAGGCCAGCAGATCGGCCGTGGTCTTAGCGGCTTCGTTGACGAATACCAGGGGTTGAGTCGGCCAGGTTGCCATGCCTGTCGCTTCGTCGTGGACATCCTTGAAACCGGCCTGTTCGATCAGCCAGGCGGCCGACAGTTTGATACCGCCTTCGACATCCCAGTGTGGCGCCGCCGGATAGTCAGCCTGGATTTGCGTGAATGTCCCCCGGTCGACGACCGGGTTGCCGAAGAACGAACCGTTGTTGGCCACCTCGGCCGGATCTGGCAGTTTGCTGCTACGAATATCGATGACAGCCCGTCGTAATACCTGGGCGTCGTAGGTCTCGATGCTGCGTTCGATCAGGTAATTCTGGAGCGCGGCGTACAGTGGTGGTTGCGGTAGGGTGGTAGACAAATGCAGGGTTATGGCCGTGATGACGAAACGGTCTTTATCCGCCGCCTTGAACCGGCTGGTGCGATAGCCGAACTGGCAATCGATGTTGGGAATATTCTGGAAGGCGTGCGTATGGCGGTCGTAGACCTCGACGCTGACGAGGGTGTCGGCGATTTCTTGCCCGTATGCACCGACGTTTTGTACTGGCGTCGCACCGGCCGTCCCGGGTATCAGGCTGAGGCACTCGATGCCGGATAAACCGGCATCGACCGTCCGTTGGACCACGCTGTCCCAATCTTCGCCGGCGCCAATCGTGATGTAATGGTTGTTATCGTCCTCTGGAAAATCCTCGTAACCGAGAATCTTGTTGACGATGATCAAGCCGTCAAAGCCTTCGTCCTTCCAGATGATATTGCTACCACTGCCGATGGTAATGACAGGCAAATTCCGTTGGTCGGCCCAGGCTACGGCCTCGACGACTTGCTGCCGATCGGTGGCTTCGCAGACATACGCGGCCGTCCCGCCCAAGCGCATGGTCGAATAATCACGGAGTGAGACTTGTTCGCGGGGGGTCATAGGGCCATTATACCCCACCGGATTTATAGGGTTGCACTCCCGGGCGGTTTGACGTTTACTAGAGTGAGATGAAGGAGGAGGCGATGCAGCAACCAACCCCATTTAGGAATCTTGGAGCCCGGCTAAAATACGTTCGCGAGCAGGAAAGCGAAACATTGGCCGAG
>CAZTXZ010000021.1:0-10145 GCA_964617895.1 uncultured Candidatus Saccharibacteria bacterium | reverse complement strand
CGCTTTCGTAGCGCTCGCGCAGCGTCGCCGCCAGCAATGGGTCGCACTTGAGACTCAAGTTCACTGGCGTTTTCTTCTCGTCCATCAGCGCGAACATCTTGTCGTTCACCTTATAAACGGCCACGCCCTCACCGAATGGGTACTCGCGCACCGCGTTCGGCATACTCAGCACATAATCCTCAACCGTCTTGATATCCATCTCGTCCATCTAAAATATTGTACCGTATGTCGCGCTAAGCGAAGGTCGTGTCGGGCTGGCCAGCCGCTAACGTGTCTCTCCCTGAACGAACTCGCTCATCTCGATGTCATTCTGTCTGCCCTCATACGTCAGCACCGCCGACTTGATTTCTCTCGATACATCAATAAGAATATCAGCTTCATCCAACCTAGCCTGGGCCAAGTCGCTAAATGGCAACCTGTCAGATAATTCGAGACTGTTTTCGGCTGAGGCTGCCGGTATGGCCGCGCCCGCGTAATCCATCATGATTTTCGTCAGGCGCCGTAAGTTGTCCGGCGCAAACCTGATATCGCGCTGTCTTCTTTCCTCGGGGATTTCGGCCAGCTTCATATGGAAGTCGAACGGCTCATTACCATGCTGCAGCCGCTCCATGCAGTAGTCGGCCGCCGCATTAGCCACCGCTCTCGCCTCGTCTGGTTCTAGGGTTATCTTAAGGCGTCCGGGAATTTTATCGCAGGGTGACCAATTCATAAGCTAACGATAGAACGCTTTGTGACACCTGTCAATAATCAGTTGTGGGTGGGGTCTTGCAGCCATTCCAGGTAGTACTGCAATTCGGCGATGCTGGCCTGGATATCGTCAAAGGCGCGATGAACCTCTTTCTTTTCGTATTCCACGCCGTAACGGCCCTGCATGAACACCTTGAGCGAGCTGACGTCGAGCATCCGGTAATGCAGCCGCAAATCCAGTTCCGGCCAGCCCCGCTCGATGAACTTGCGATCATTGTGAATGCTGTTGCCAGCCAGGACGGCCGGTTCGCTGCCGAACTCGGACTGGACTAGGCGGATCAAATCTTGTTCAACCTCAGCGCTTGGCTTACCAGTAGGGACGATTCGAATAAATTCATCGCGGTTCTCGGGGTAATCGCGGTACCAGATATTTTTCTGCATACGTTCCACGACGACTTTTTGCGGTTGCTTGACGACGGCCTCATAACTGGCAAGTGTCTTGAAGTGAAAATCCGTTATTTCGGCGGCTACCTCGATGATGACGTCCTTGTCAGGGTCGAGACCGGTCATCTCCAAATCCACCCACAGCAGCTTCGTCGGCAGTCGCTTTTTATCTATCATTAAGCTCTAGTATACACGGCCGTCATGCAGCATGTCGGAGAGGCTGGATATCCCTGGTGCCTGGATACCACCCCGTCCCCGCCTGGCGAAGGCGTTCGACCCGGGCTACGAATTCACCCTCGATGAACGCATCCAGTTCCTCGGTCGATTCGACACCCAAAAGAGCCGCGTGTTCCGGGCTAGCTTCCATTATCCTAAGGCTATCAGCGTCGTGTGCGGCTCGGTCCTCGTCGCTCCGCTCGCGTAGTGTCCGGGTCGTTGGCAATGTCAATTCCAACAGCTCACGGAACCTCCCCCGCGCCGCCTGAGGGAAGCCCGTCCGGGCACGCTCTTTCGTCAGCACACCAGGTTGCGAACCCAGGCGTGAGACCGCCGACACCTTGGCGTTGCCATCGTCCTCGATGCGATACAAGCGATGGCCTTCGGCGTTGCTCATCAAGATTGAGTATTGGTGGCTGCCATCAGGACGACGATGGCGAATGTACCATTCTTGGGGATTTTCCTTCAATTCATCCCGGGTAATCGCCCAGTCGACGACGCCGCCATCGGCCATCTTTTTGCGATGCATACGCCCCTCACACAGGGCCAACACGTAATCGACCTCATAAATGCCTACTTCACCCGGGGAATCTCCCAATAAATCATCGAGGAATTCTTCCTTTCGCTGCGCCAGTGCCCGGGCCAGCGTTTCCGTGGTTCGTGGCGCTTTTTTCGCCCGGCCACGCTTATCTCGCATCGTCTCGTCCTCTAGGCCATACCGTTCATAATAGGCATCGATGGTGGCAGGCGTCATGCCGCCCCGGAAATTACTCCGAAAAACATTGCGTGATGCGTCCCTTAAGGTGTCGTAGCCGTTGGCATGCTCCTCCAAACGCCTGATGCCCTCCAGCACATCCTCTTCGATATAATCGGCGGGTTCTTCGGGATCGGTAGGGAGATCTTGTCCGTTATCAGTTATTAATTCGGGTGAGATGCTCATGATGGCCTTCTTTTGGTTTATGTTTGTCTGCCAATGGTATACACCCGATTGCAAATAAAGACAACAGGCGCACCCGGCAACACCCTTCGCATACGAAAACTCCGCCGGGTAATCAGCGGAGTTCACACCTAAGTCTCTCGTTTTAGGATTTAAGCGCGAGCGGCCTTGAGTGCCTCGGTGAACCAGACCAGTTGCTTGGCCTGGCTGGCCAGGGCTGTCTGCGGTCCATAGGGGTTGGCGGCAACATCTTCGTGCAGCACGCCATCTTCGCTGACGACCTCACCGACACGGTGGTTAAAGTAAATAGCCTGCGGAATCGTCACCGCACCAGTACCGGGCAGCGCATTGCGCAGGTTGCTGACGGCTTGGGCGCCCCCAGTCGTGCCGTGCCCCACCAGGGCGACCGGTTTTTGCTCAATCTGATAGTCGAGAAAATCGATGGCGTTCTTGAGCACGCCGGAAGTAGCTCGGTTGTATTCGGGCGTCACCATGACGTAGCCGTCGTATTCGGCAATCTTGTCCAGCCACTTCTTGACGGCTGGTTCCGGCTGGCGCTCTGGATTATATCTAGGGCTAATCGTCTCGTCGAAGAATGGCAACGGGTAATCCCGTAAATCCAATAAGTCCACATCGGCGTGCTTCTTCACTTCTTCGGCTACCCGTGCAGCCAGACGGTCGGTTGGCCGTCCTTCGCGTGTACTACCTATTACTACAGCTATTTTCGTCATCTTGCCCCCTTCATTGGCTTGTAGGCAGAGCCAGGACTAATTATTTCCTGTTACCCGCTGCACTACGTCGTAACCATTTCCCAATGGTATACTTTTTATAGTTTGGTATAATTAAAGTATAGAGCCAATACTATACTTTGTAAAGTATGAATATATCAACCCCATTCACCACCGGTAATAACACCCAACAACTCGAGCCCAAAGTCGGGTGTATTGCTGGTGCTATGCAAATCATCGGTAGTAAATGGACGGCACTCATCCTGCGCGATTTGGCAGCCGGGTCCAAGCGTTTCGGTGAACTTGAGAAATCCGTCGGTGATATCAACCCGCGTACCCTCAGCCAGCGGCTCGATGACCTCGAGGAACAAGGCATCGTGACCAAGCAAGTTTATGCCGAAGTCCCGCCTCGGGTCGAATACTCCCTTACCCCTAAGGGCGAGGATCTGATACCAGTGCTCAGACAAATGGCCGCCTGGGGCAACAAATACTACGATGGCAACTGCTAAACTCGTCCGTCGTCTGTCGGGCCAGTCGATTCTGGCATAAAATCTAGACACACCGAATTAATACAGTAGTGTTGCCCTGTCGGTGAGGTCTCGTCATCGAACAGATGCCCCAGATGACTGCCGCAGCTACGGCAAACGACTTCCGTTCGGCGCATGCCCAGCTTGTCATCGTCCCGCAGTTCTACGGCGCCGGCATCAATGACGTCGGCGAAGCTTGGCCAACCCGCCAGCCCGGGTACATTCGACTCGTATTTCGTATCGCTCTTGAAAAGCTCGGCGCCACAGGCCGCGCAAGTGTACATGCCAGCCTTATCGTGATTTAGGAATTTGCCACTGAACGGCGCCTCGGTGGCACCCTCACGCAGCACGCGGTACTGTTCAGGCGTCAGCTTCTGCTTGAATTCATCCTCGTTCATTTGCCCGACACCTCCAATAGATTCGTGAGGGCCACGGCAATGGCGGCATCGGCCAGTGAATCCGTTCCAGATTTGTATTCTCGCCAAATCGCGTGCGTCGCATCCACGAGATAGCGGGTCAATTCTTTGTTCACCTGAGCCTCGGTCCAGTGCTCGCCTTTGCGGTTTTGGACCCATTCGAGATAGCTCACGACCACCCCACCTGCATTGGCCATGATATCCGGGATGATTATGACGCCTTGCTTCGTCAGATAGTCACGCGCCTCGGCGGTCACCGGCTCGTTGGCCAGCTCCATCACGATCTTTGCTCGCACACGGTGCATGTTGTCACGGTTGACTGCCCCGCCCAACGCCCCCAGTACCAAGACATCGCAATCGGCCGCGATTATATCATCCGCGTCGATGACATCACCACCGTCGAAATCCTTCAGCTTGTTGCCGGACGACTTGAAGCTATCGAGAGTCGATACGTTCAACCCTTCTTGATCGGCCACACCGCCGCTGGAGTCCGTCGCCGCAACCAAGCGCCAACTGGGCTGCTCTCGCTCGAACACCACAGCGAAGAATGAGCCGACGTTACCAAAACCTTGGACGGCGATGCGCACCATCTTGTGATGGTCCCAGTCAGCGGCTTGCAATACCTCGTTCAGCACGATTACGCCGCCACGGCCAGTCGCCGCGGTGCGGCCTTCGCTACCGCCGTTACCGATAGATTTGCCCGTAAAACTCGCCTTACTGGTGTCGCCGGTCAAATGTTCGTACTCGTCCACCATCCAGTCGATGATCTTGGGATTGGTATTGACGTCTGGTGCCGGCACGTCCTTGTCCGGGCCGATATGCTCGGCCAAGTTGCGCGCAAACTGACGGGCCACTTCCTCAAGCTCGGCCTCGCTCAGCTGTTTGACATCGACAGCCACGCCGCCCTTGCCACCGCCTAAGGGCAGCCCAACGGCGGCCGTCTTAAGGCTCATCAGCGTCGCCAGTGAGCGCACTTCATCCAGGCTGACTTCCGGATGGAAGCGCACGCCGCCCTTGTATGGACCGCGGCGATTATCGTGCTGTACCCGAAAACCTGGGTAGGTTTTGCCACCCACTTCGACTTCAAAAGTATGTTCCGCATCGATTTCCAGTAGCCTCTCGACTGCCGCTGCATCGAACCCTCGTTGTTTGGCTACCCGACGGACAGCCGAGCGCACATCTTTTAACGCCATGGTCCCTCCTATCCTTTATTACCATGATACTCCGCTATCGCGGGGCGTTTAAGCGATTAGTCTTTCTTTTTGTCGAGCTTGTCGAGCTTGAACAGGCGAATTATAAGGTAGACTGCCCCTACCACGAACAAGAAATCAATCAGCGAAAAAATCACGGCTCCCCAACCAAAGTGAGCGTCCCGATCATGCCAGCTGATGGTAAATGCTCGGCTGCTCAGTTTGTCGCCGCCAAACACTAGATAAAAGGCTGGGTCGATGAATTTTTCGATGAGTATCTTGACGATGCCTTGCATCTGCGTCGCGACGACGAAAGCAATCGCCACACCGACGACGGCGCGCTCGCGTAAGAAACCAACGAAACCACCGAGTGGGTTTGGTAATTCCTCGCCGATCATCACGGTAATCTTGGGCTTTTGCTTGCTACGGCTGGTGCGTTTCGGCTCGGTGATTCGGACGTTACCGGCACTCGTCGTAATCACGCGCGTCTGGGTGGGCGTGGTTTTCTTGGCTGGTTTTGCTGGGTTTCGTTTTTTTGTTGCCATTTATCGTATCATACCACAAACATATGCGTTTTGCAATAGCTACAGTCGGTCTGGTGCTGTGATGCCAAGCAGCCCCAGCCCTGATTTCAGGGTTTCGGCGTAGCGAGTGACCAGGGCTTGCCTGACCGACTGGCGCGGATCGTCGATGACACGATTCTTCTCGTAAAATCGGTTGAATGCTTGGCTCAACTCATACAAATAACTACAGAGGTGATGCGGCATAAGCTCTAAGGCCGCCCGCTCGACGACCTCGTTATATTCGGTCAGTTTGCGCAGCAAGCTGCGCTCATCTTTTTCAAACTCAACATGGTCAAGGGCAGCTATAGCGTCGTGCGATTTCGGATGAACAGCGAGCACCGAAGCGGAGTGTACGTCAGATGGTACATGAGCATCGGAGCGCAGCTGGTCGCCGGAAGCGTGCGATGATTCAGCGGCCCGCGCAATGATTGAGCGGGCACGGGCATGGGCATACTGTAGATATGGGCCGGAATTGCCTTCCAGGGCGATCGATTCCTTGGGGTCGTAAATGATATCGCCGCCGATACGGTTTTTGGCTAGGGCGTACTTGACTGCCGCTAGGATGGTATCTTCGGACGGATTGGTGTCCATCTCTGCCCCGGCGGCCCGGGCGGCTTCTAAGATATCCAGCGCCGTCACGATGTTACCCCGGCGGCTGCTCATCTTGCTGCCGCCCTGCAACTTGACCATGCCATGAGTCAGATGATGCGTCCGCTCGGCCGGCTCGGGGGCAAACTGACGGATGGCCGCCAGCACGACTTGCATATATTGCTCCTGTTCGTTGGCGGTGATGATGATTGATTCGTCAAAGTGATAATCGCGCCACTTGGTTAGACTCAGCCCGATGTCTTTGGTTTCATAAGTCGGCAAGCCTTCGGAGTTGATGAACACGCGAGTGTGTAGCCCCTGGGCTTCACCGTCGAAGACCACGGCGCCATCGCTACGGCTAAACACGCCTTTTTCGAGCTGCTCGTTCACCGTGACCACGCCTAGCGGCGTAACTTCGCTTTCGGGAATGAACCGGTCGAAGGGCACGACTTGTAGTTGGCGGTATAACTCGGCGAAATAATCGTAGCTCCACTGGCGCACCGTCCAATAAATTTGAGCAAAGGGCGAGTCGTGATCATCCGCCTCGTGCAAGTGGTACACACGCTTGTTCACGGCTAGGATTTCGACCTTGGCGGTCTCGTCATCCTCGAAAGCGTTGGTGCCCTCGACATATCGCGCGCCCAACCACGCCGGACGATCGGCCTCGGCGATGTCCGTCAATTTCTCGGGATGTTCGCCGCCAAGTTCGCGCACGATTGCCCACAGGCTGATGCCGATGTGGCGGCCGACATCACCACCGTAATTGATGCGTACCGTTTGGGCGCCACTGTGCTCGACCAGACGGGCGATGACGTCGCCGACCAGCGTCGTGTACAGGTGTCCAGCGTGCAACGGTTTTAGTGGGTTGGGGTCGGAATATTCCACCAGTACCGTTTGGCCGGCGCGGGTCTTGGGCACCTCCTCGGACAGCTCGCGCACAAGCGTCGTGTCACGTAAGTGCAAGTTCAAAAAGCCGGGGCCGGCCACCGATACATCGGCAATTTGTTCAGCCAGTTTGGCACGCGCTGCCTCGGCCAGCTGTTCGCCGACCTCGCGCGGATTTTTACCCACTTGCTTGGCCAGTTGCAGCGCGACGTTGGTCGAATAATCACCAAATTGTTCATCGGGTCGGGTCAATTCCACCACGACATCCACATCGAACACGTCTTTGACGATAGCCGCCAGGCCAAGGGCAATTTCTTGTTTCATCGTCCTCAGTATAACAGAGGCCAAGACACCGCGCTACGGTTGCCGAACGTTGCGGCTGACCAGCGACAACAGCCGCCAAACTACGGCGTACATGCCCAGCAGCAGGACGAAGAAGCTGAGCGTCTGCGGCAACAAATCACCATATCGACCGGGGTGCACGACATGATCGGACAAATCGAACAGCAACCCAGCCGGGTTAGCCAGCACATCCCAGCTGTTCCAGCGAAGATCCCGGCCGATGTAGATGGCAAAACTGCAGACCGCCACGATGGCTGCTACCCAACCAAAGGCAACGTGCGATGCCAGTCGGCGACGAAGTTCGTGATGTACCAAGTACAAGCTGGTGTAGCCGAGCAGCAGCCCGGTGAAGACGAATGCTGTGAACAACACGGCTGCCGGTACGATATCGCCGCTGTAGACCGCCCGCAGGTGGATGAAATCCGTCACCATATAAAAACTGTTTGGCAAGAAGGCCAACCACAGCAGTGTCACGATCAGTGGCGGCCAAGCCGACCAGGCATGGCGCTTGAGCAGCCTAAGCAGAACCGCCACCAAACCGAGTGGAATCCATGCCAAGAAAAGGTTCCAGACCAGATATTCGAACACCAATTGGCCGCTGTGCTGCACCATCGCGACATACAAAATCAGGCTGACGACCGTGGCCAATACCAACGTGATAGTCAGGTCGACCCCGGGCGTCTGGCGCTGCAGCTTCATACCCCTTATTATAGCAGCCGCCCCTTAAGCGGTTTCGCCACGCTCGGCTGCCCGTTGCTCGGGCGTTTCGTCTGGCCGGGCGTAGTCGTCCTCCAGCCGCCAGGTCGTGCCTAGCTCAGGTGTCGATGCCTCGATGATGTCGCAATCCGTGATGCCCATCAGGCGATGTTTTTGCCCCAAGCTAGTCGTATAGCCCTTGCCGGGTTCCAGTTTTAGCTCGACGAGATTTCCTTCGGCATTCTCGATTATCACCGCCGCCTCACCACGCACGACCGTCCAGCTTTCACTCTTTTCGTCGTGGACCTGCAGACTGAGCCTGGCCCCCTGGTTGACGTGAATCAGCTTGAGCATGTACGGCGCCTCGGGCGGCACCAGATGGAGCTCGTAACCCCATGGTTTTTCGATGCGTCGCACGTAGGCGTCAGTCGAAAAATTGTCGGTTTCGAAGATCGGGGGTTGCTCGCTCTCCATGATCAGGCTAGGTCTTTCTTGAGTTTTTCGACCAGCTCGACCGGCGCCGGATTCAAGCCGTTCAGCAGCCCCACATAAAGTGTTACAAAATCACCAAACGAGACGGCCCACAAGAGCTGTTCGAGTATTGTTTGGCCCTGAACCTCGACGATATGTGGCGCCGGGCGCATGCCGGACAGCAATCGTTCACTGACCTCGAACCGCTTTTGTACGCGCGGGTGTTCGAGATTGCTGCGCAGGTCGATCACGGCATACGGTTTGTCGGTAGGCTGCTTGCTCCAGCCAATGAATTCATTGTGGTTGAACTCCGGATAAAAATTCCACCAGGCAATCTGTTTGGCATTCTCATTGAAGCTGATTTTCCACTTGTAGGCGGCTGAGGCCAGTTTGGGCCCTGCGTAAACCACGGCTGATTTGCCGATGCATTCCAGGGCCAGCTGTTTGGCGGGGTTCTTGGCGGTCGGCACCGTGGCGACCCAACCTTTCACCGCCTCTTCGAGGAAGCCGTGAGCTGCTGCCAACTCGTCGAGGGCCTCCTGGCCGACCAGACCGGCTTGCTGCAGCATGGTCAGCAGTATCCGGAAGTTATAAAAGACAGCATAGCGGGGTTGCTCGGCCTTGGGTAGCAGTCCCAGGGGGTAGCCCTTTTCGCGGGCGATATCGGCCAGCTTGCCGCCCCCGGCGATGATGGCGATTTTGGCCCCTTTGGCCTCGGCCTGCTTTAGGGCTTCGAGGGTTTCTTCGGTGTTACCGGAATAGCTGGCCGCGATGAACAACGTTTGTTCGCCGACGTAGCCAGGGATATCGTAGCCTTTCACGATTTCGAACGGCACGGCGACGGTCGGCCAAGTCGACACGAATGACGGCGCCAACGATGACCCGCCCATACCGGCGTAAACGACGTTAAGCACCCACTCGGTCGGAACATTCGGTGTGATTTCGGCCGCATACTGAAGTTGCCTGTACTGTCGCTCGGCAATGCCCAGAGTATCATCCGCATCACGCTCATGGATGAGCTTCAAGTCGTCTAACATATACCCCCTTGTGCTTATTTACCCGATGTATGTATAGTATATCGTAACAATTCATCTCTAATGGGGGGCAATCATGTTTGGATCCGACGACCAGCATCATAAACAGTCCGGTGACTCACCGGATTCTACATCGGGCGCAGATTTGCCGATGCCATCCACCAGTGTCCCACCCGACAGCCCACCACCCCTGACAGACGACAGCGCTACCTCATCTGTCGACTCAGCCGCCTCTGCCTACCTGGCTGACGATGACGACTCCGTTTCCGCCCCAGCCCACACCGGTCGCCACGGCATGGACGAAGCCGCCGGTGGCAGCGACCTGCTCAGCATCAAGCAGCAAGCCCTTAAGGAGCTCTCGCCGCTCGTCGGCCACCTGAACCAGACCCCTGAGGAAAAATTCCGCACTACCATGATGATG
>CAZTXZ010000020.1:7360-10149 GCA_964617895.1 uncultured Candidatus Saccharibacteria bacterium | reverse complement strand
TTTGAAAATGAGAAAGAAGCCCTGGAAAAGATTTCCACCATCCAACCTTTCGAGGGACTCTAGGCCTGACGGCGTCGGAATCCCATTAGGCGGGTCATGACATCCGTTCTGACCTACATCGGGCGCAATACCCTCGGGTTACTCCGCTACGTCAGCGGTCTGATTGAGCTTTCCCGTGAAACCGCCTACTGGACTTTCGTCGCTCCTTTCAAGGGCCGCCCTCTTAAATGGCGCAGTTCCATTCACCAGATGGTTTTGGTGGGAGTTGACTCCATTCCCTGCACGATTCGCGCGAGGCGCTGCTGTGGGAAAGGGAACTACTCGGACTGTACCTCAGCCAACATCCGCTGGAGTTATTCGAGACTTATCTCGAGGAAAAGACAGTGCCGCTTAACAGCCTTAAGCCAGAGCATGATAACAAAGCCGTCATTATCGGTGGCGGCATAGTCGATGTGCGCGAAATCACGACCAAGAACGGTCAAAAAATGGCGTTCGTCAAACTGGAGGATAGATTCGGCGAGATAGAAGTCATCCTATTCCCGGGCGCCTACCAGCAGACGGTTGGCCTGTGGGAACGCGATCGGGTAGTTTTGGTACGAGGCAAGATAAGTGCCAAAGATCGTGAAGGCAATATCGGCGAGGAGCTCAAGGTGCTAGTAGATGACGCGCGCGAAATCACCGTCCAGCAAGCCCAAGCCTACCAGGCGACCGGCAAGAAGCTGAAAGCCCTGGCCGCTACCAAGCGCAAGGGCGTGACCGTCTCGACTTCCGCCAGCAAGGCAGCCCCAGCCGCCAGCAAAAGGGTGTATATCAGGCTAAAAGATAGTGGCGATCGGGAGTTGCTCCGGCGGATCAAACAGATCGTTGATACTCGAGAAGGTGATGGCGAAGTAGTCCTAATCGTGGGCTCCGACGACAACAAGCAGGCGATTCGCTTGCCCAACAAGATAACCCTCAGCCCACCGGTGATATCTGAACTTACAGAGGTAGTTGGAGCGTCTAACCTTAAGTATTAACCAAACTACTTGCAAAAAAGTAAATAACGTAGTATAATACGCGCTGTTAAGGTGATTTGGAGATCCTACATGCGTAGCAATTCTATGGTTAGTTCCAAGGTTCTTGCAGTTAGCGTCGGTGTTTTGGCCGCTGTCGTGCTAAACCTCGGCCCTGTGTTCGCTTACAGCTCTACCGCTGCCGAGCACCGCAATCAAAACAGTTATAAAAATGCCAAAACGGTAACTCATCCTGTCACGGATGAGCAGACTACGACTACGGTCGAAACACAGCAAAACGTAGCTGTCACGACTAACCCGACTGCGCCTAAGCAGTATCTGACCCGCACTAACAAGCCGGCTGGCGACAACGGTACGGTCAAGACTCACAAGGTCACGACTCCGACTACCGACATCCGCGACAACCCCAAGGTTTGTGCCTTTTACCTCGATGCCTTCCAGTTCGATGGCCGACAATCGGTTGACTGGTACATCGTCAAGCACACCCATGGCGCCAAGGTACTAAGTGGCTCGATCGTGCTCAATAGCGGTGGCCACGGCTACACTCAGAACTACACTCTGCCAAACGGCATGTATAAGCTTTACTGGAACTTCGATGGCGAGCACGGCTCGGCCAAGCACAAGGTCTTTAAGGTCCAGTGTGGCGAAGTAAAGGGTGATACTACACCTGAAACTCCGACCAACCCATCCGGCAAGGGTGGTGACGAGAAGTCCAAGGGGCACATCCTCTCGGCGAGCACCGTAAAAAGTGGCGAGCTGGTCAACACCGGTACTTCTCCGATCGTTTCTACTATTGTCGCCCTGATGTTGGTTGCTGCAAGCGTCGTGGCATTCCGCCGCAAGCCTGCCAGCAAGTCTGACTTTAGCGACGTCGCGCTCTAAGTAGCGCCGACGTCATCTACTGGATGACGCCAACCGTGCGGCTCAGGACGACCCCGAGGGTCACCAAACTGAGTGCCACGATATCTAGGAGTGGGTGACTAAGGACAAAGCGTTCGCCGCGATTCAACAAGCGGTGCCACGCCAGGCCATGGCGCACTAGCAGTAGCGAAAGTGCCACGGCCACGATTACCAGCGTCACCATCAGACTCCACCCCGCCTGACCGTTCGCAACCAATTGGATCCGCGCAATCTGTTGCGTCGGTGCCGCCTCAACCGGCTGACTTTGTTCAGCCGGTTTTGCTTTTAGGGTGTCGTCGGAAGGCGCCGGCTTGGTGCTGGCGGTAGCTACCGGTTCGGGGGCCTTCTTAGTTTCCGGTTTGGGCTTAGAGTTGGTAGTTGTCGGCTGACTGGTCGTTGGTGTCGTGGTAGTCGTCGTAGGGGTCTTGGTAGCCACTACCGCAGCCGGCGAAGCATACATGGCGACCACCAGCGTCTGCGGCCCCTCGCCTTGGTAGTTCGGTATGTTGATAATGCCAAAGCCAACATTGGTATAGCTGGTATTGAGGATATTCGCTCGGTGTTCGCTGCTGTTCATCCAACCGGTGACGGTGTCACTCGATGTAGCAAATCCGTAGGCCAAGTTCTCGCCAGCCGTCTGATAACTATATCCAGCCTCGGTAATGAACGCCCACGGTGTCTTGCCAGTCGGCGATACGTGCGACCAGTAATCCTTGGCGGCCATGTCGGCGGCCTTGTTCTGTGCAGCGGTGGTCAATTTGCTGTTGGTGGTCAAGGCCCTTAACCCGCGCGAGGTGCGCTGCTGGTTGGTATCGGTTAGCAGGCCGTAGGAGCTCATGTCGGTCGCATAGCCAAGTACCGGGTGCTGTCCGGAAG
>CAZTXZ010000020.1:0-7350 GCA_964617895.1 uncultured Candidatus Saccharibacteria bacterium | reverse complement strand
CCCGAAGGCCAAACGCTATTGAGTACGAAGCCCAGCCCCACGACCAGTAACATCGGCAGATACGGCCAATATGTCTTGGCAAAATTCTTATGAGCGTGCTGGTGTTTGCCAGTACGTTTATGGTGACTGCGGTGAACTTTTTTGGGAGCGACGAGTGTCATACTGTTTGTTATCGATTACTTCGAATAGTATACCATAACGCCTATGTTTCGCTGGCGAAGCGGAGCTGGTACAGCGCGGCCGCGGCCGCCTGGACGACGTTGAAGGACTCTTTGGCTCCAAACATCGGTATCTCTAGCGTCACATCAACTTGCTTCAGCAGTTCATGGTCAATTCCTTCCACCTCTCGACCTAGCAGCAGGGCGACCTTGGTGGGGGCATGGAAATCGGGCAGGGAAACAGAGGCGTGGGCTTGCTCGAGTGCTGCCAAGACATATCCGTCAGAACGTAATTGCTCGAGTAACGGCAAAACATCGGTTTGCTGAGTCCAGGCGACACTTTCCTCCGCGCCCAGCGCAGTTTTATGTATCTGTTGGCCGATCTTAG
The DNA here is from genome assembly GCA_964617895.1 of uncultured Candidatus Saccharibacteria bacterium. Lineage (GTDB taxonomy): Bacteria > Patescibacteriota > Saccharimonadia > Saccharimonadales > UBA4665 > UBA6224. The sequence continues at coordinate 6,804 of CAZTXZ010000020.1, read as the reverse complement.
CAGCCAGATGGGGCAGGCGATTGTCGCCGCCCGGAATCGGTGGATACGGTGTGTAGCCGGTCAGATAAACATGCTCCACACCAAAGCCGTCGGCAGTCCTAAGCAGCGAGCCGACGTTGTGGCAACTGCGGATATCATGGGCAATCAGGACTATGGAACGCATGAGACCAGTGTAACCCAAGCTCCAAGATTACCAACCCGACTTTGGCCAGCAAGCTGCATATGCTTAAATAAGTGCATGTCAGAAAATCTGCGCAACGACGAAGAAGTCGCCACCCAGCGGCGTGCCCGTATATTGGGTATGGCGTATGTCGATACGTCGACCATGCAGAAGCAACTGTACAAGAATCTGCTGCCCAAAGAAGTGCTGTATGAACTCAAAGCCGTGCCGTTACAGGCCGAGCCGCATAATATTCTCTTTGGCATCACCACCACGACGCCGCAGACGACCATGCAGCACCTGACGCATCAGTTCCTCGATCAGCGAATCAGCTTCGCCATCATATCTGATACAGGCTACCGCGATTTTATGCGCTTATACGATCCGCCGCCGGCCGTTGTCTATCACGATATAGATGTCAATGCCAGCAACAGCGCCGATTTGGCCCAGCAAGTGTCCGAGACTCTCGACAAAGTCCGCGCCGATGACATGCTGGGTTACCTGGTGTCGCAAGCCCACCGCCTGAACGCCAGTGACATACACCTCGAGACTTCGCCCGATTCGGTCCGCATCCGTTTCCGTATCGATGGCGTGCTGCACCCGGTAGCTACCCTAACCATCGAGAAATATCGCGTGCTAGTCAGTGTCATCGCCAGCGCTGGCAACATTTCGACCAGTTCCGAGGAGACCCAACAAGGTCATATCGGTCAGCGAGTGCGCCTGGCCGACGGCCAAGAGGTGGACATCAACCTTCGCCTCGAGACGGCACCGACCATCAACGGTCTGGACGTAGTGATGCGTCTGTTCAATCTCAGCCCCGAGATGTACCACCTCGACCGCTTGGGCCTCAGCGAGGACCAGCGGGCTGTCGTCGATGGCATCATCAACAAACCCAGCGGTCTGGTGCTTATCGTCGGTCCGACCGGGTCGGGCAAGACGACCACTCTATATTCCATGCTAAATTCGCTCAACAGCGACGAACGCAAGATCATCACTATCGAAGACCCCGTCGAATACCAATTTCCGGGCATCAGCCAGCTGTCAGTCAAAAGCGTCGAGGGCGGTGATTCGAGCTTTGCCAACAAACTGAGGGCCGTCTTGCGTTTGGACCCGGATATCGTCATGGTCGGTGAGATCCGCGACATCGACACGGCCCACACCGCTCTGCAGGCCGCCCTGACCGGGCATTTGGTGCTCAGCACTTTCCACGCATCTTCGGCTGCTGCTGCCTTGACTCGCCTGGGCGATGTCATCGGTGAGAACCCATTGTTCGTCTCGGCCGTACGCCTGGTGATGGCCCAACGACTGGTCCGCCGGCTGGACGACACGACCAAGCAGGCGTACCAGCCGACCGGCGCCGAAATGACTCAGATTTACGAAGTTCTAAAAGATTTGCCGCCGACTTCGCCTAAACCGCAGCTGGAAGGCCTTCGCCTGTACAAGCCCGGCAGCTCGGCCGAGAACCCCTACGGCTACGACGGCCAGATAGCCATCCGCGAGCAATTCACCATGGACGGTGCCATGCACCAACTGTTCGAGACCAAGCACGAGCTGTTGACGACCCAACAGATCGAAGCCACCGCTCGGGCCAGCGGCATGCGCACCATGCTCCAAGACGCTATGCTGCGCGTCTGCGCCGGCGAAACCACACTCGAAGAAGTCTACCGCGTCATCGGTTAGTGTTGTCGGCCACGCGCTTATCTAGACGAAACTCGACAATTATTGTACCCTCATCTTACTAAAGAGGTTGTATATGAAATCTAACGAACAAGCCACCAGGCGCAAGGGGCCAACCAAACAAGAGAAACTGGCGGCCATCGATCTGATAGTGCAAGAGAAAGATCCAACCGGACGCCGACATAAAAACTGGGAGGCAGACGCTGCCTGTAATGACGCTAATCGGGAACTGTTCTTCGTAGACTCGTCTGCTGGCAAGTTAGTTAGGGCAGAATACGCCAAGAATTTCTGCCGAGTCTGTCCGGTCGTCGATGTGTGCCTGGCGTTCGCTTTTGACAACGATACGCATAAAGACGCCATCATGGGCAATACGACAGGGGCCGAGCGCAAAGAAATGCTAAATACCTATATCGCTCAAGTGATCGAGGCGGCTGCCGCTCCGGCCGAGGCCCCCCAGGCGGACATTCCGGATCAGGCCGTCGCCTAAACGATGACGGCGGCGATGGCCGTCGCCAAGCCTTCAGCCGTGATTTTGGGGATTATTTGATCTGGCGTCGGGTGTTCGACGAAGCCGGCCAGTACCTCGGCGGCCTTCATCTTGTGCTCGTCCGTAATCTGCCTAACTCGGTTGTCCAATGCGCCACGGAAAATGCCGGGAAATACCAGGGCATTATTGACCTGATTCGGGAAGTCGCTCCGGCCGGTAGCGACCACGGCGGCGCCGGCGGCTTTGGCCTCGTCGGGCATTATTTCTGGCGTCGGGTTGGCCATGGCAAAGATGATTGGATCTTTGGCCATCGTGCCAATCATCTCCCCGGTCAGAAGTCCTGGTTGTGATACGCCTATGAAGATATCGGCACCCTTGATGGCGTCAGCCAGTGAGCCGTCGATGTCATCGTGGTTGGTAAATTCCAGCAGGCGTTTTTTGGCGTCATTCAGATCGGTCCGGTTCTTGCTGATGATGCCTTTGCTGTCTACGGCAACGATGTGCGGGGCAGCGTATTTTTGGAGCAGCTTGGCGATGGCTACGCCAGCGGCACCGGCGCCGACGATGACGATTTTGCTGTCCCCCAGCTTCCGTCCGGTAACTTTGCAGGCATTGATTAGTCCGGCCAGGGTGACGGTAGCGGTGCCATGCTGGTCGTCGTGCATGACGGGTATGGGCAGCTCCTTGGCTAATCGTTCTTCGACTTCAAAACAGATTGGTGCCGCGATATCTTCCAGGTTGATTCCACCGAAACTGGGCGCCATGGCCTTGACGGCGGCAACTATCTCGTCGGCCGAGTGTACATCTAGCACGATCGGCACGGCATCGATACCGCCAAATTGCTTGAACAGCAGCGCCTTGCCTTCCATGACTGGCAGCGCACCCAGCGGGCCGATGTTGCCCAGGCCCAGTACGGCCGAACCATCGCTAATGACGCCGACGCAGTTATTTAGCCAAGTGTAGTCCCGTGCCTCATCTGGATGTTCGGCCACGTAACTACTGACCGCGCCCACGCCCGGCGTGTAGTAAACCTTCAACTTATCAAAGGTAAATTCCGGGTCTTTCAACTCCACCGATATCTTGCCACGCAACTCTTTATGACGTCGCAGCGCCTCTTCGCCAATGTCCATGAACCCTCCTTTTCTCGTCTAATATTGTACCGTCATTTTTTATGCCGCGCGATATTGTTAAGTCGTAACAGATGTGTTACACTTGCCGTAAAGGAAATATTAGTGTAAGGTGGTTTAGGTCTATGCAATCTATTGTCCAAAAAATTGGTGATTCTTACAAAAAGGCTGCTGTGGTCGATGTACGCAGTGGCGATACTGTCAAAGTGCACCAAAAAATTCGTGAAGGTAACAAAGAGCGTGTGCAGATTTTCCAAGGGTTGGTCATTCGTACCGACAACAAAAACAGCCACACCAGCCGTATTACCGTACGCCGCATTGCTAGCGGTATCGGTGTCGAGAAGAGCTTTTTGCTTCACAGCCCATTAGTACTCAAGGTCGAAGTGACCAAGCGCAGCAAAGTTCGCCGGAACTACCTCACCTACATGCGTGAGCGAACCGGTAAGGCTGCTCGTATGACCGGTCTGGATTTTGACCGCCGCGCCGTGAATGATGTCCGTGATGTCGAGGCCGAAAAAGCCGAAGCCGAAGCTAAGGCCGCAGCCGCTGCCGAGGCCGAAGCCAAAGCTGCCGAGAAGGCCAAGGAAGATGCTGAGCTCGAAAAGAAGGCAGCTGAAGTCGCTGCACGTCACGAGCAAGACGCCAAATAATTTTTGTTTTCTCTCAAGTACTAACACCCGGCAATCGTCGGGTGTTTTTATAGCTGATACAATGGCTCCATGACGATGGGAGTAGTGGGAATCGACGAAGTCGGCCGCGGCTGTTGGGCCGGGCCGCTGGTGGCCGGGGCAGTGTTGTTAGGGCGGCCGATTACGGGGCTGAAAGATTCCAAAAAACTGTCGAAACTCCAGCGCGAGCGCCTGGCTGTAATCATTAAAGATGAGGCCTTGGCCATCGGTTTGGGTTGGGTCTGGCCCCAGGCCATTGACAGCGGTGGTATTACTGCGGCTGTCAAGACTGCCATGCATGATGCCTTAGCCGCCATCGCGGTGGATTACGACGAAGTGATCATCGATGGCAATATCAATTATTTTGCCGATAATCCCAAAGCCCGGGCACTGATTAAGGCCGACGATACGGTACCGGCCGTCAGTGCCGCCAGCATCATTGCCAAAGTGGCGCGCGATAACTACATGGCCGAGATGGCCGCACAGTACCCAGGCTATGGCTTTGAAGTGCATGTCGGCTATGGTACGGCCAAACACCAAGCGGCGTTGGCCAGTTTGGGTGTCTGCGATATGCATCGCCGGAGTTTCCGGCCAGTCAGGGCGATGATATGAGCATGAGCAGCACAGACACCGGGCATCGGGCCGAGCGGGCCGCGGCAAATTACCTTGAGATGCGCGGGTTCAAGATAGTCGAGCTAAACTGGCGACGGCCGCGTTGCGAGGTGGACATCATTGCCCGAAAGGACGGTGTAGTGTATTTCGTCGAGGTCAAATATCGCAGTAACGACAACCAAGGCGGGGGTCTGGATTACATCACCGACGACAAGCTCAAGCGTATGCGCCGCGGCGCCGAAGTCTGGGTAACCGAAGAAAAGTACCAAGGTGAATACCAATTAGCGGCCGTCGAACTATCCGGCCCCGACTTCATCGTAGAACACTTCATCGAAGACGTTTTGTAACCCAGGTCGTTACTGGCTCAATTGCTCGTGGTATTTTTTTACGAAAGCGTCTTTGGATTTCTTCATCAGTTCCCAGGCGGCCTTGGCCGTGTTGGACATCTGGCGGCCGGCCTTGGGTGCGAGGCCGGTCAGTAGCGCATCGTACAGGTCGCTGACCTGCTGTAGCTGCTTGCCGGTGATGCAGTCCGGCCCCGTGAACTTCCTGTCCAGCAGCTCTTGGGCGGTTGGCACGGTCCCCAGCTGCTGCCGGTTGGCGTATGTGAAGGCCTCAGCGTAGGCCGGGTCGGCCAGTGCATTCAGGCTGATGGCCTCGGCGTTGGCAACATCACGCAGCGTCACTTTTTGATCCTGTGACTTGGCGACTATTAGGGCATCGAGCTGTTTTTGCATGTCATCGGCATTCGTCTGTTTGTAACGCGAACCGGGGTAAGCGGGCAAGTACGGTGTCTCGCAGTCACCGGCCGTTTTTTCGGGAGTAATTGCCGGTGCGGTTGGTAGATCTGTCGGAGAAACGGGGATAGTAGTATCCGGGGTGCTCGGCGTAGGCTGCTCGAAGGCAGAAGTGGATGAAGCGACCGAAGGATTGGACGGCACCTCACCACTACGCACGTTGACAGAGCAGGCGGACACCGTCATTACGCCGGCCAACATCACGGCTACAGGCCTAAATGACGCCGGTGGAAACTCTGTCTCATGCCTCTCCATGCCAAACATTCTAACCGACAACCGGAAGTGTAATAGCCAAAAATCTTACAGCTCGTAATCGAACCGTTGATTTAATTCGTGAAAAATTTTTTGATGGCGGCTAGGTCGCGGGTACGCCAGGCGGATTGCCACTCGATTGTTTCGACGCCTTGTTTGACCGGGCGTTCGAAGGCGACGTTCATGTGCTTGTCGAAGAACTTGGTGAAGGTGGGGATGAACGACGCGTCGCTGTAGTTGCGAGCGGCGTAATTGGGCATGCGGTAGAAACTGAGGTCTTTGCCTAGGTTGTCCTCGAGCCACTTCCAGTTGGCGGTCATCCAATCCCAGGAAGCGTCGCGGGCGTGGCGGTTCATGAAGCTGTAGGCCAGCCAGTAGCCGGCGTCTTGCAGGCGCACGTTGTCCCCTGTGATCTGGGACAAGGCCTTCTCAATGAGCTCGGGCTGCTCGAAACTGGTCAGGGCGGCCGACAGCGTGACGCGTTCCTCGCTGTTCTTGCTGGCGTTGTGCATGGCCAGCAATTTGTCGAATTCGGCGGGTCCACCGACGCGCGCGGCGGTGCCATAGACGACGCCGCGAATGTCCGGGTCGACGTCTTCTGGGTTTTTCATTGCCTCGAAACGCTTGAGAGCTTCGTCGACGACGGCTTTATCATCCGACACCGAGGCTAGCGAAAGTACAGTTGGGCGGAGCAGGGTGTCAAAGTGCGACTCGCCCTCTTTCGCGTCCCAGCCGAGCCGCGCGACTTGTTCGGCGGCAAGTTTACGCCCCAGTGGTTTCATGGCTTCGCGCAGATCTTCGTCGCGCATGGTGCTGCGCACGGCAGCCAAGGCCCCGGCCATTACATCCCAGACAAAGGTGTTATCTTCGTGCTGGTAGGCCTCGAGTAACCTGAGTGAATCAACCGTGCTGGTATAGCCGGCTTTGGCCGCCTCGAAGCTATCAGCCAGGATGCCTAGGCGATCTAGTACCGGCAATTTGCTGATATTCGGGGCCAATTTGGCTAACTGGTCGGGCGCGTAGA
>CAZTXZ010000019.1:5463-10204 GCA_964617895.1 uncultured Candidatus Saccharibacteria bacterium | reverse complement strand
CAAGAAGATCCAGGTCTTGTAGGGATATCTTGCGACAAAATATGCCGCCCCGCGGAGGGGGCGGTATTTTTTTATGTCCGAATGCCAGGTCCAGGAGCCTTAGGCTTAGCCATATTAAACACCCCCCGCTTAGTGGCGAGGGGTGCGGGCCGATGGGCCTCTTCGAATCTAATCGGATTAGGTAAGCGTGTTGGCTTTTTGCAGGACGAAGTGGACGATCAGCTGCGCCAAAGCGACGACGATCAAACCGATGATGGCGTACATCAAAGTATTCTTGGCCGAAGCGACCTTGTTTTGGTCACCACCAGAGGTGATGTAGCGCAGACCACCGACGATGATCATGATGACGGCAATGACACCGACGATTGCCGAGAAGATGTTGACGGCATTCGTCAGCAGGGTGTTAAGGCTGTCGCTGTTTGTCGAGCCAGTGTCACATCCTGTTGGTGTGCCGCCCGAGATGTCGATGTTCGTACCCGAACACAGGTTGTTGCTGATATCGACCGCGAAGGCCGGTGCCGTCGATAGGGCGGGCAGTAGCAACAATGCCGCCGCTGCAAAACTGGTGATGATTCGTTTAATTTTTTGAGTAATCATGCAGAATACCTTTCTTAGTTTCTCTAGCTAACTTTATAGCACAAACGGAATGGGGTGAGCAAGCAGTAATAATTGTTACTTTGTCTTGCCCAGTACAAAGTGGACGATTACCTGGGCCAGGGCCACGATGACCAATCCCACCAAGGAGTAAATGAGCGTGCTCTTGGCACTCGCTACTTTCTGGCCATCGCCTCCCGATGTTATGTATTTCATTCCGCTCAAAATTATCATGATGACCGCCACCACACCGATGATAGCGCTCAATATATTAATTACCCCCGTCAGCACCTTGTTTACGTCGGCGCCACCACTACACGAGGACAAACCTGCGCCTTTACACACCTCTGATTTGGACGAGCCGAGAGCTGCGAAGCCGCTGGCTGGTGCCGCGTTGACGGTCGCCATGCCCAGGCCAAAGCTGACCAGCACGGCAATCAGACTGAGCCTGAGCGAGTTGATGAACGTACGAATCATATATATTCTCCTTAGTTTGCGATTTTGCTGAGCACAAAACCAATGATGGTCGGGGCAAGTGCGATTACGACCAGGCCACCGACAGCATATAACAGCGTGTGTTTGGCCTTGGCTATCTCACCGGCATCACCACCAGAAGTGATATAACGAAAACCGGCAAGCATGATGATGATGACCGCAGCCACGCCGGCTATCACGGCGATGATCTTGGTCGCCGTCATGATAATACCGTTCTGCCCAGTCAGAGGATTGCCGGTCGCACCCTTGTCCTTACAGAAGGTCGAGCTGGCAGCCTTACCACTACAGTCGACACCGTTGTACAAATTGCTGGCAGCGCCAGCGGTACCCACCACCAGCAGGGTAGATGCGAACAGCGCCAACAGGGCAATTCTCAGCCTAGAAAATATACTGGTCATCCTAAAACCTCCCGATGACAAAGCCGACGATAGCCTGGGCCAGGATGGCAAACAGCAGTCCGACCAATGCATAGATGATGGTGCCCTTGGCCTTGCCGACAGCTTGGGGGTCGCCCTGGGATGTGATATAGCGCATGCCGCCGATGACGATGAACATCACCGCGATGGCACCGATGATACCCAGCACGATGGTAATGATCGTAGGTATGACGCTCTCCGAACCGGACGCCTTGGGCAGGGGGCTTAAGTCTACCTTGGCGAGATTGGTTAGCAATATATCGTGCAAGTCATTCATGATACTAGAGTGAGTTACCGATAAATGACACCATCGTGACCGCGATTATGGATATGACTAGGCCGATGACGGCATACATGATGGTTTTTTGGGCCTGTCCGGTTTGGTCGGGGCTACCCTGGCTGGTCACGTATTGGATGGCGCCGTAAATGATGAAACCAACCGCCACCAGACCGCCAATCCTAAGCAGATCATCGATGACTGCCAGCACCACCAGCGGCACATCGCTAGGATTACCGGCAGCGGGCAACAGCTGGAAGTTCTTGATGCCGCAGTACTGCGACAAGACCGTACCGTTGGGGCTTTTGACCGTGATAGCTCCGTAGTCCAAGTAATGGTACCAGGTACGCAAGCCAAAAAAGGTAGGGCTAGAGCAGGTCAGGGCGAATTGGGAGAAAAGTGCCGACAACATCAGAGGACTCCTCCTGGCAAGATCCAGTTGAGGAAGGCGTACAAGAAGATGAAGGCGACGATACCAATGACTGAGTTACGGATGTGACGCTTGCCGGCGGCCACTTTTTGCGGATCCCCCGCCGAACTGGTCACCTGTATGCCACCGAGGATGATACCGGTAATGGCCAGGATGCCGGTCAACGCCGCCAACAGGGCGATGGCCGGGTTGACATATTTGTCGACGATCGGGCAGGGCGCGCCACTACTACCGCACGGCACGGTCGAGGTAGCCGCCGGGTCACCGGCCGCCGCAGCAAACGGGGCGGGCAGAGCGAACGCTGCAACGCCCGCGACCATCACGATAGCTACTGTTACAAGGGTCACGTATTTCTGAATCAGTGTTTGTATGGAACGCATTTTCCCTAACTATAATACCGGCCAGCTGGCTTGGCAACCCCAACCGTAGATAGCATACGCAAAACGCTTATGCACGGATGCCCTATGCGGGCGGTGCATTTAGCGCTATAATTTCGGCATATGTTCTGGAAACGCGGTTTGGGCAAAATGCTCCACGCAAAAAGACTCCTGGTGGGCGGCTTATTACTACCGTTCTTGGGCGCACTCGTATTCACCATGGTCCCACCGGCCCCCAGCGCCGCCGCCGCCACCATCAACGCCTCATGGAAAGACCGTAACACTCTTACGGCCGGCGGTGTCGACTACGCTTATGCAGGTCTCGGCACCATTCCGGCAGAGGCGGGTAATGGTACTTTCGTCGCATTTACATACTTCGGCGGGCCTTGTCCGTATTACATCTATTTTCCCAACGGCACCAACCTAGACACCGTCAAGGCCGGCGAGTACGACAACGGCTCATCCTGTCGCGTTGGGCCGGGCTTCACCGGAACCATAAATATCACCAACGCCAGACCAGCGGCTACCGGCACCACCCCTGGTGGTGGTACCGGCGCAGAGTCGGATGGGGCCATCGATGTGAACTGTGGCGGGATTAAGGAAGTACTGATTAACCCGCTCAACTGGATTCTCTGTCCGTTGGCCGAAGCAGTCGGTCACACTGCCGAGAAAGTTGACGGGTGGATCAACGACATGCTGTGTATCAATACCACTACCATCTTCGGATCAGGCACTGCCACCGTCTGTACGGGCTCGACCACAGACCCGGCCAAGACGGCCGCCGCCTATCAGGCTGCCTGGTCGGTCTTCCGGACACTGGCGCTTGGCATGCTGGCCGTCATCGTCCTTATTATTATCATCTCGCAAATATTGGGGCTCGAGACCTTCGATGCCTACATGCTGCGCAAGACATTGCCGCGCTTGTTCATCGCCGCCATCGGCATCGCGTTGTCATGGCAACTGTTGTCGTTCCTGGTCGAATTCTCGAACGTGCTTGGAACCCAGGTGCGAAGTATCATATACGCGCCATTCATCCAAAGTGGCTTCACCACGAGCATTAATGTCTCCGCCCTCTCGCTGGGTGGCTCGCTCTTCGCTGGTGCCGCCGGCTTAGCCCTATGGGGCACCCTCGGCGCATTCGGCTTGGCCAGCTTCCTGCTGACGGGACTCTTGGCGGCTATCGTGGCCTACCTGGTGCTGGTGCTGCGAAACATCTTGGTCATCATGCTGATTCTGATGGCTCCCATCGCCATCGTGGCTTACATATTGCCCAACACCCAGAAGCTGTTCAAATTCTGGTGGGAGTGGCTGTTCAAGGCGCTGATGGTCTTCCCAATCATAACCGGAATGATTGCTATCGGTCGTGTGTTCTCGTCGGTTGCCGCCACCGCCGGCAGTGATGCCAATATGATCGTGGCCTTCATCGCCTACATCATGCCATATTTCTTGCTGCCATTCACCTTCCGACTGGCCGGAGGGGCACTGGGCACGATCGGCGGCCTGGTCAACGACCGCGGGCGAGGTGGCTTCGACCGACTCAAGAAGTTCCGTGGCGGCCAATCGCAACAGAATGTTGCCGCTCTAGCGTCCGGTACCCGCGTCCGCAACAACAGCCGCCTCTCACGGGCCTTCAACCGCGGCACCCGTGCCGTTGCGACGGCGCCACAGGCGGGTTTCAATCCGATGACTATGAAGTCACGTTACAGTGGAGCCGAGACCCAGAATATCTTCAATGAGGCCGAAGAATTACGCACCAAGAATGCCGACTTCATGTCAGGCATGCAGGATGACCGCGTCTTGTGGGCGGTCCTGCGTGGCGGCCGACAGGGGCGCAAAGGCATGCAAACCGAGCTTGAGCGACAGGGTCTTCGGGGTGCCGAATTGGATGCGGTTCTGGGCATGGCAGAACGCATGAATAGCGCTGGTTCGCAACAGGCCGTTCAGGCTGCCGCCGCTATCCACCAGGCCAGTACGGGTACGGGCTATGACGACGCTGGGCAAATGCTTGAGACCATCAGGGAAGCCTCGGGTAATAACCGGGCGCTTGGCGCCAAGATGCTGGGGAGTATGCGCGGTCTGGCCGTCCAGTCTGGCCGCCACGACCTCGGCTCGGCCGGCTTCGGCATGATGGCAACAGAACTAGGCAGGGTAT
>CAZTXZ010000019.1:0-5453 GCA_964617895.1 uncultured Candidatus Saccharibacteria bacterium | reverse complement strand
CGCGATGCGCTGAGTAGCGTTGACAGCACGACTGTTGCACGAGGGCGTGGTGAAAGTGTCAGAAATCTGTCAGCGGCCGCGGCTGAGTATATCAATGATGGCAATATCCCCCAGGCAGAGCGCGGTCGTTACGCGGCCTCTCTGGAGAACATAGTTGAGGGCACACGTGCGTATGGTGCGCCCCAGCGAGTACACGAAGCGCATCAGTACGGGGCTAACAGGGTAGCAGATGAGGCAGCCGCTGACGCTGCCGCTCACCCCGAATACAACATCCACCAGAGCCCGTACAGGCGCACCGACAATCCGGACGATATTCGCAATCAACGTGAAGAGCCGTGATCACCTGCCGCCACTAGTCTGTGCGATTGTAAAACACTGTTGCAATTTTTGACAGATTATGCTAATGTTAACTCATGTCAAATCATGAGCTACCTCGCCCAGATGCCGACCAGCCACCAGCTGGTGGTCCTGGTGACCCGATAGCTCATCGCTCTCTAGCCGACCGCCTGGATGCCGCCAGGGCATATACCGAGGGTGGCGCCCCGACCGAAGACTTATCAGCCGTACCACCAACCGATGACGATGACACTGTCGGTATCGACACTGCCGGGATCGATGCCCGCATGGAAGCCGAGGCGGATGACCCTAACGCCGAGCGGCGCCGATCCTTCCGCGGCGTAATTGGCGGCGCCGTGACCGAAATGGCATACCGGTCGGCCGAAAGGAAGGCTCGAAAAGCGCTCAGTCACCCCCGAAAGCGCCTGGTTGGTGAACTGGACGAATCAACTCCGGCTGGCGAGCGCGAGATTCGCCAAAGGATAGCTGCCGGCAAAGGTACCTTGCCCAAAATTCCACGTACCGAGAGGCGCAGCAAATCGTCGATTTCCCGCGTAGACCTTTTTGTAGACAGGGTCGCTAGACGTCTAGAGGATCGCGCTCCGGCGTCTGGATCGCGCACAAAACAGACCAGCATGAACCATGACGCGGCATTTTCGTTCATTAGGGATAAATATCCTCCGGGTATCAAAGACTACGTACGTTGGCGAGAAGACCAAGCCATAGCCCCCACACTTAGCCCTGGAGAGGGGCCGTCCCTGAGCCACCGCGAAGCAGCGCTAGCCGGCATCCTTGATGCCGAAGAGGTACAAATGCAACGACGAATGTTCGAGGCCGTCACAGGCCTGAGCCTTCGCGAAGAACCAGATGGTAAGCTTTCGGTTCATGGTGAGGATGCTGCCTGGGCAAGGGAGATGAACCCTCATAACATTCGCGGCCTTATTGATGTGTATAGCCGTCGATACACGGCGGATGCCCAGGACAAGGGCGACTACTTCCAGTCTCAAGGGGGTATACCCGGGGCCCAGCTTAGATCTGGCAGCGTAAGATTTCTCGAAAATGGCATGATGGCGGCATACTTTGGCGTATCGGCCGAGGCATGGATGGCGCAAAAGCGCGGCGGCAAGGAGGTCGTACCACCAGAAGTAATCGAAGTAGTTGAGCACTATTTGAGCATCTCCGATGGAAACCTTGATTCGGCCTGCGAAGCCATACCGCCAGCCAACCAGATAGCAATAGACCCGCGTCAAGGTAAGTATGATGGGTACGAGACAGAGGCCGGGGAAGATTATCTTGCCGATAACGAGAGGCCGCGCAAGGAGCTACTTGAGCAGCTAGCCAAAGACGAAAATCTCGACCAAACTGCTCGCGACGGCCTAGACCCGGTCGCCCGTGTCCGAATAGCCGAAATCGTTCCAGAGCAAGTATGGCGCGAGGCCCTGGGTTATCGTTCGCCAAGGATGACCCAAGAGCGACGAGCTGAACTCATGGAGGCAATGCCCGACTTCCAGTACATGGCAGGAGAAATCAAGGAAGCCGTCCGCAAAGAGGAAGCGCAACGCAAACGTGACGCTGGCGTAGATATATTGTCGCTGGATGAGCACCATCAAATCGTTCAAGATAAAATTGAGGAGCTGGTACGCATTTCTTTGGGTCCGGCAGCCACACGACAAGATATTGCCAGATTCGTTGCGGGCGTCAGATCGGTATATCGCTAGTACCCACGGCGTGGCGCGGGCTTGGCCGGTGCGTTACAATGTAGGGGATGTCGCAGTATAAAGTACTCCAGGATATTGAAGCCGAGGACAAACTACTTGGACCCTTGAGTCTCCGGCAATTCATCTATGCCGGCGGGGCGGCGCTGCTCGGTTATCTGAGCGTCGTGGTCGTCACCAAAGGGGTGGCCTTTTTGCTGGTGGTCTTCGTGCCGCCGATGCTGTTTTGCATGTTTTTCGCTTGGCCGTGGAGCCCAGACCAGCCGACCGAGGTGTGGGCCCTGGCACGCATCCGCTTCTTATTCAAATCACGCCGCCGTCTCTGGGACCAGAGTGGCGCTAAGGACCTGGTAACCATCACCGCACCTAAGCACATCGAGCGCGTCTACACCGACGGGCTAAGTCAAACAGAGGTCAAGAGCCGCCTGGCGGCCCTGGCCGATACCATCGATAGCCGCGGCTGGGCGGTCAAGAACAACGACGTCAACATGCCGACGCTGCCTTCGTACGACACCAACGGCTCCGACCGCCTAGTCAATAGCAGCTCGTTGCCACAAATCGTGTCCGACCTGGACATTAACGCCGGCGACGACATGCTGGATGAGCGCAACAACCCGGTCGCGCAGCAGTTCGAACAGATGATGCAGGCCTCCAGCCAGGCCCACCGCCAACGAATCGTCGATCAACTGGCCGGCAAGACCCCGCCACCCCCACAGCCTGGCCAACAATCCAACCAGCCGCAGGCCGATTATTGGTTCTTGCATGAGCAGGGACCCGCCGGCGGCGCCCGCCCAAGCGGTGATAATGTGGTCTTTGCCAACCCGCAGGTAGTTCGCCCCGGCGTCCAGCCGACCGACGTACCAATCGTCACGGCGGCCGACCCAACGCCGGACGAAGAGGCGCTGGCCCAGCAGCTGCTTCAGCGTGGCAACAACATGCAACAGTTCCAGAACATGCACCTACGCACCATCCAGCCCGTCGGTAACGAACCGCCCCAGGCGCCGCAGCCGATGTATGCCAACCCCACACCCCCGGTAGCGAGCACTCCTTACGCTCAACCCATGGCCGACCCCTACGCCTACTCGCAAATGCCGGCCAACCAACCGGTTGCGACCGCTCCGATTACCCAACCAATGCCACAAATGCCCCCTGTGACACCTCCGCCCGACCCTGCTATACTAAGCCTAGCGAGCAGTAACGATCTGGATGTGGCTACGCTTGCGCGCCAAGCGCAAAAGGTAAAAGATTCGGAATCGTCAGATGGCGAAGTCGTCATCTCGCTCCGTTAGGACTAGTAAATAAATAGTGCAGGTGGGCGCAGCAAATGGATCAATCGGTATCGACAAGACTTATCGCGGGGGCGGCAAGCTTGGTCGAGACACGAATTCGATGCTCTGCGCTGGCCAGTTGCATAACGCGTGGTAAGTGGTAGGATACTCGAGTGAATCCACAGGTTCCCAATCCCAATCAATTCGGACCAATGCCGGCCCAGCCGCCGGCCGCCCAACCACAGGCCGTGGCCGCTGGCGGCCAGCCCCAGATCGTAACCGCCAAGGGCACCCCAACCAACCCCAACAGCACCCAAAACACCCTGCAGATTGCCGAGATTCGCGATGGCATCGTCATCATGAATGACGGCTCTTTCCGTTCGGTCGTGATGCTCAAATCGGTCAACTTCGACCTGATGAGCCCGCAAGAGCAAGAGTCGGTCGAGTACGCCTATCAGGGCTTCCTCAACTCGTTGTATTTTCCGGTCCAAATCTTTATTCGCTCATCCCGTGTCGATCTGCGTCCCTACGTCGAGCGTCTCGACAAGATCCGTTCCGAGCACGACAACATGCTGTTGGCGCTACTGATGGAAGATTACATCGGCTACATCGACAATCTGAGCCAACAGACCAACATCATGGACAAGGTCTTTTACGTCGTGATCCCTTATTTCCCGCACACCGATGTCCAGCAAGCCTTGACCCAGAGTAAGAACTTCTTCAGTGGCCTGAGCCAGATGTTCAACTCCAAAGAAGAGCATATCACCATCAACGAGGGCGACCTCGAAGCTGCCAAGTCCGAGCTGCGCAACCGCGTCCAGTCGGTGTTGGGCGGATTGGTGCAATGCGGCGTACAGGGATTGCCGCCAGATACACAGGAGCTTATCGAGCTGTACTACGACACCTACAACCCCGACACCGCCACCCGTCAGCAACTCAAGAACTTCAGTGACCTGACAGCCGATGTCGTCACCAAGGGTGATGGCCCGGCCCCACAACAACGGCTGCAGGGAGGACTCCAGTAATGGCTTTTGGTAAGAAAAAGGAACAGATCGATCCGGCAGCCGTCGCCCAGGCGCAACGCGCTCAAGAGGCCCAAGAAGTCCAATCCGCCTTCCGCAAAGGCGTCACGGCCCTGCGTGACTTCATCGCCCCTAGCAGCATCGAGTTCAGTAGCGCTTACTTCCAGATCGGCACCCGCTTTGCCCGCACTTTTTATGTCTACGGCTATCCTCGCCAACTCTACACCGGCTGGCTGAGCGGCATGGTCAACATCGACGAGGTCATGGACATGTCGCTGTATATCTACCCGGTCGAGAGCCAAGTCGTACTCGAGAACCTGCGCAAAAAGGTGACTCAGCTAGAGGCCGGCATCCAGATCGATAACGAAAAGGGTCGCGTACGCGACCCGGCCAAGCAGGCCCAGATCCTCGACGCCGAAGAGATGCGCGATAAGCTACAGGTCGGCGAAGAGCGCTTTTTCCGACTGGGCTTTTATTTCACGATATACGGCAGCTCGCTGGACGAGCTGGAGTTCGTTTCGCACAAGGTCGAGACAATGTTGGGCCAGCAATTGGTCTTCAGCAAGCCGGCCTCGGCCCAGCAAGAGCAGGGGCTCAACAGCATCGTGCCGCAGTTTACCGACCAGCTGCAGATTCGGCGCAACTTCAGCACTGGCGCCCTCAGCACCAGCTTTCCGTTTACTAGCGCCGACCTGACCCAAGACAACGGCATCTTGTACGGCATCAACATGCACAACTCCGGTCTGGTCATTTTCGATCGCTTTTCACTAGAGAATGGCAACGCTGTCATCTTCGCCAAGTCCGGTGCCGGTAAATCGTTCACGGTCAAGCTCGAAGCCCTACGCAGCATGATGTTCGGTACCGAAATCCTTATCATCGACCCCGAGAACGAATACGAGCGCATGTGCGATGCAGCTGGCGGTGCCTATGTGAGGCTCAGCCTCAACTCGGCTACCCGCATCAACCCGTTCGATTTGCCGCGGGTGGTCGATGCCGAGGAGTCTGACAATCCGCTGCGTAGCAATCTCATTACCCTGCACGGGCTGTTGCGGTTGATGATGGGTGGCGCCCAAGCCCAGATGCAGGCAACCGGCAACGCGGCCATCATGCCA
>CAZTXZ010000018.1:0-10395 GCA_964617895.1 uncultured Candidatus Saccharibacteria bacterium | reverse complement strand
GCGGATACCCTGGTAGAACAGGTTAGTTTCAAGGAAAATCTGGCCGTCGGTAATACTAATGACGTTGGTCGGAATGTAGGCGCTAATGTCGCCAGCCTGTGTCTCGATGATAGGCAGGGCAGTCAACGAACCGGCACCGAGCTCATCACTCAGCTTGGCGGCGCGCTCGAGCAAACGCGAGTGTAAGTAAAAGACATCACCCGGGTAGGCCTCGCGTCCCGGCGGACGACGGAGCAGCAGTGACATCTGGCGGTAAGCCGCGGCGTGTTTGGTCAAGTCATCGTAAATGATGAGTGCATGCTGCTTGTTATCACGGAAATATTCACCCATGGCAGCGCCGGCGTATGGCGCCAGGTAAAGCATGGCGGCAGGGTCGGCCGGTGAAGTGGCGATGATAATGGTCTGGTCCATGACACCTTCACGCTTCAGGCGCTCCTGCAGGGCAGCAACTTTGGACAGTTTCTGACCGATGGCGACATAGACGTTGATGACGCCAGTCTTCTGACGAGCCTGGTTGACCATGGTATCGACGGCGATAGCGGTCTTACCGGTCTGACGGTCGCCAATTATAAGCTCACGCTGACCACGACCGATAGGCACGATGGCATCGATTGCCATGATGCCGGTCATCAGCGGTTCGTGAACCGATTTGCGGTCTAGCACACCCGGGGCTGGTCGCTCAACACGGCTAGTTTGCTTAGCCTTGATCGGTTCGCCACCGTCCAGCGGACGACCAAGTGGGTCGACCACACGACCGACCAGTTCTGGTCCGACAGGCACCTCCAGCACCTTGCCGCTCAGACGGGCGCGGGCACCGGCGCTTACTTCGGCGTCTTCGCCAAGTAGCACGGCACCGATTTCGTCCTCACCGAGGTTGAAGGCAAAGGCCGTCACCGGCTGACCGTCGACTCCCTCGACCTCGAGCATTTCGTTGTAGCCACAACGGCGCAGACCATAGATCCAGGCAATGCCGTCACCCACGCGAGTGACCACGCCGACCTCTTCGATCTCCGGTCGTGTCTTCAGCTCGGCAATCGCTGCCCGAATGTCGGCCGATAGTTCATTAATAGAAAGTTCGCTCACTATAATCTCCTATTTCGTATTGGCGGTTAATTCTTTGAATAGGTTGAGTTTGCCACGTACGGTCAGATCCAACTGCTGATTGGCTAGCTCCAAGCGTACGCCGCCAACAACCCGTTCATCGATTTGTTCACTGATAATAATTTTCTTGGCCTCGGGGAAGGCAGCCGCTAGCCGCTGTTTGATATCGCTACGGACCGATTCGGTCAGCGGGAAGGCACTGATGGCCTTGGCCTCGACGACAGCCTCTTGGTCAGCCCGGTATTGCTCCATATCGCGCAGCAGCGAATCAAGTTCGCCGACGCGTTTTTCGGTCAGCATGTAGGCTGCCACCTCTTGATTGAGCCGGCTCACGTCGGCACCAGCCTGCGCATAGCGCTTGGCGAATAGTTGGGCGAGACGTGAACGGCTCAATTTCATGAGGTTTGACCTTTCAGGGCTTTCTCGATTAGCGCGGAGTCTTTCTTGGCATCGACTTTTTCATCGATGATGGCTTCGGTGGCGTCAGAAATCAGACCCACCAGCTCCTTCTCGAGTTTTTGTCGGGCCAGGGCAGTGTCCTGCTGGATGCGGCTTTCGGCTTGCTTCAGAATGCCGGCAGCCTTGGCCTGGGCTTTCTTTTCGGCTTCGGCAGCAATCTGGCGACCAGCGTCTTCGGAGCTGGCGACGATTTCATCAGCTTTCTGGCGCGCTGCCCGCAGCTCAGCGTCGATTTTCTGCCCGAGCTGGGCTTGCTCTTTTTGCATCTCCTCACCGAGTCGCACGCCATCCTCGATGATTTCGCGGCGCTCATTTAGCACTCGCAGGATCGGCTGGAACGCGAATCGCTTCAGAATCCAAAAAGTCAGCACGAACGTGATCAACTGGATCAAAAACGCCTTGCCGTTGACGCCCAGGGCGCCTAGGCCAGCCGACTGCTGCTCCGCTGCGAATTGTGTTACTGCATTATTCACTAATTATTTCCTGTATCTTCCTGGTCCGGTGTTATTTCACGATGAAAAGTGATGCGAATACCAAGAGACCAAAGAGCTCGACGGTGGCAGTAAAGATCAGGGCCTGACCAAAGAATTTAGAAGCTTCTGGGTTGCGTCCGACGGCTTGCAGATAGTTGCTACCGATGAGACCGATGCCGATGCCTGGGCCGATGAAACCACCGGCAACCATCAGACCCTTACCGATGATGCTGACATCGATAGTCTGAGCGGCGGCTGCGAGGTACGTTAGGTTTTCCATAAATTTATTATTACTCCTTACTTATTACTGCTTGATTAACATAATTTACCGTCCACACTCACGCCCTCTCAGGCGTCAGCTTAATTGTGTCGGGTTCATTAACATCGGTCAAATCTTCCGCATCGGCATGATCTGCATCGTGCTGCTGCGAATGATTAACTGCAATTGCCAGGTACATTATTCCTAGCACGACGAAGATATACGACTGGATCGCGCCCACACCCAACTCGATGAGCGTGAAGGGCAGGGCGGTCAATGGTGCGGCCAGTCCGCCCATGTAGGCGAACACGGCAATGACCATCTCACCGATGGCCACGTTTAGGAAAAGACGGATGGACAGGCTGACGACACGGGTCAGGTCACTGAGTATCTCGAGCATACCGACGAAGAAATACAGCGGGTTCAGCGGGCTACCGACAAAAAAGTGGCGCAAGAATTTCAGCGGGCCGCCAGCTTCTTTGATGGACATGGTATAGACGAACAACATCGTCACCAGTGCCATGGCAAACGTGCCGTTCCAGTCACCGGTGAAGGGGCGGAATATCGGGGTGTCGCCATGGGCCGTAAAGCCTTCACCCACGACCGGCAACAGACCCAGCCAGGTGTTCATCAAGATAAAGAAGAACAATGTTACGAAGTAAGGGGCAAATTTGCGACCCTTTTTAGGGTCATCGAATGCCCCCACGACCTGTCCGGTAATAAAGTCGATGCCAAGCTCAAAGAATTGGACAAGCCCACGCGTCGGCTTGACCGTCACGCGTCGTCTGACCCATAAGAAAAACAGGATCACCAGCGTAATGGTTATCCAACCATAGAAGATGGAGTTAGTGATGGCAAAACCGCCAATCTCAAATACCGTACCCGGCGCGACATGGACGGCGGGGCCGTCTTCGGCAAATCGAGTCAGGAGCGATGAGAGCATTAGTTCTTGTTACCTTTCGTAGGTTGGTGCATGGCACGTTTAGTTGCCTTCATGAGCGTGAATTTCATGACGACGAATGTTCCGGCAATGGTAATCGCCAGTCCCAATAGGGTCAGCCATGGCGACGAATCGTAGTGCTGATCGAGCTTGTAACCCCCAACTATCGGCACGATGACCACGATTGCCAGCTGCCAGCTCATGTTGAGTACAGTCACGAAAAACAAATTTGTTTGGTACATGACTTCGTCTTGTTTGGCTGATTCAGAGGGCTTTTGAGCATCCTCACTATTAAGAGAGTGCGGCGTCGATTCTGGCGCAGCAGTTGGGTTTGCCATTACCCGCAAAGTATAGCATCTGTGGTGGGCATGCCGCAACACCTCTGACAGAAAAGTCTTGCAAAACCTTCCGAACATCTATACTATATTAAGTATAGTAATAAGCTATCGAAGGAGCAAAGATACATGGCAAATGTCACGATCTATACCGCAACCTGGTGCGCTTTCTGCCACGCCGCCAAGGATTATTTTGACAAAAAAGGTGTGAAATACACCGACAAAGACGTCGAACACGACGCCGACGCATTCCGCGAATCAGTTGAGAAGTCCGGCCAACGTGGTATACCTGTCATCGATATCGATGGCCAGATCATCGTCGGCTTTGATCGCCCGCGCATCGACGCCGCCCTCAAGGCCTAGCCTAGGTTACCCACACCAGCGTAGCCTCGTCAGCAGTAAATCTTACATACGCCAGCTTTGATTTGATGGAAGATTTTAGATATAAGGAGGACATGGACAGCTATATGACCGACGGACCAGGGATTATCGTCGACGACGAGGCCGGACCGGCTATTGCTAGGCGTATTTCTAATATCGATGCCAAGATGCATCGTGACCCAGAGTCTTTCCTAAGTCAGCTTCAGGTGCTTGGCGAGGCGGCTACCGAGAAGGTCATCGCCCTAGATGATCGCGAAAACCGCATACCGACCTTGACGCGTGCCGCAAGTAAGCTCATCGTTGAATTCTTTTCCAACCGTTACGATTTTGATACTAGCTTCGACCCCGACACCGAAGCGGCCATCGCCGCCGACCCGGAACATGCCAAATTGGTCGAATTTGCGTCGTCCAGAAAATCTCAGCTGGTAAAAACCGGGATAATGTCAAAAGCGATGCGCCCAGATGAGCACGCACCGGACGCCCGCGATGCCGTCCGGCGACATCGCTTGGAGCTATACCTCGGACGAGTCCTAGCGTTCAAGCGCCAGGCTACCGAAACCACAGGTTCATCCAGCCAAGCTTCGTAATTCATCAACAAAAATCCGTTCGGTTCGTTATACTGCAAATGTCATGTCGTTAGAGGATTATAAAACCAAGCCATCCGTCGTGGTTGTTTATACCGGTGATAGCAAGGGCAAGACCAGCGCCAGCTTGGGCCTGATGGTACGCGCCCTGGGCAATCGCTGGAAAGTCGGCTACATCCAGTTCATCAAACACTGGGGTGTTGGCGAACATGTCTTTATCCGTGACATCTTGCCCCTGTACAAGGACCAATTGTACTTCCACAAGGGCGGCAAGGGCTTTTATCAGGCTGGCGAGTTGAGTGCCGAATTCGTCAGCGAAGAGCAGCACAAGCAGGCCGCTCAGGAGACTTACGACGAGGCTTTCAAGCTGGCCACCAGCGGCGACTACGACCTGGTCATCTGCGATGAGATCAGCAACGCCGTCCATGACGGGCTGTTGACTCATGTCCAACTAGAGAAACTTCTTAAGGAACGGGCACCGGGCACAAGCCTGTGCCTGACCGGCCGTAATTTCCCAGACGATCTGCTAAAATACGTCGATATCGCCACCGAAATGCACAAGATCAAACACCACTTCGATGATAAGTTCCTAGCGAACAAAGGAATCGATTTCTAAATAATATGTTCCGATACCGCGTTTCCGAACAAAAATATTATGGCCAAGGGCGTCACATCACGTCGCATTGCCCATTCTGCGCTCCGGGTGAAGTCGAGGTCATAGAAGACCTCAAGTACTGCCAGGTGGTCAAAAATACCTACCCGTACGATCTGTGGGAATTCCGCGAGGTCACCGACCATCTGATGGTAGTACCCAAGCGCCACGTCTCCAGCCTGAGCATGCTTAAGCGGCAAGAGCAGGCCGAAATCATGGATGTCATTGGTCGGTACGAGGCCGACGAATACAACGTCTACATCCGTTCGCACAAAAGCGTTCACAAAAGCGTCCCCGACCACCAACACACCCACCTTATCTCCACCAAGACCCGGCACGCTCGCTTCGCCATCTATATCATGAAACCCTACTGGCTGTTCCGCCGCTAAGCCACTAGCTAGCCCGGCCCAAACTGCGTACTATATAAATAACTTATGGCAACGCTATATTTATTCGTCGGCTATCCCGGTGCAGGCAAGACCACCGTAGCGCAAATCATCTGCGGCGCCACCGGTGCCACGCACCTCTGGGCCGACAAGGTCCGTCAGGACATGTTTGGCGATCCCACACACAGTGCCGACGAAAGCGCCCACCTGTATACCCACCTGAACGACCAAACACGCGAATTACTCAGAAATGGCCATAGCGTCGTATTTGATACCAATTTCAACTTCTACAAAGATCGCGAACACCTGCGCTCCATCGCCGCCGAAGCTGGCGCCGAAGTCAAACTGATCTGGCTTAAGACCGACCGGGATCTGTCCAAGCACCGCGCCACCAACGAATCGCACGACCAGCCGACACGCCTATTGGGCAACATGGACACGCAGGATTTCGACCGCATTGCCGGACACTTGCAGCCACCACGGCCCGAAGAGCACGCCATCGTCTTCATCGGCCAGAATCTACAAAAAACAGAGGTGCTTGAGCGTCTCGATCTGACATGAGAAAGACCCGCCTCCGGCGCCGGCACATCTCGTGGGCGGCGCTGCTCGTCACCATCATCATCCTGTTGGCCCAGCACTACGGCTGGCTCGACTCGCTGGACAATAGCATCGAAACATCGCAGCCCGGAACTTACGCGGTGATAGAGTTTTTTGATGGCGATACCATATCGGTAGACATGAATGGTACCATCGAGAAAATAAGGTTCATCGGCGTCGACACACCCGAAACCCATGATCCGCGCAAGGCCGTGCAGTGCGGCGGCAAGGAAGCCGCGGCCTACACCCGCGCCACCATCGGCAACCAGCGAGTCCGCCTGGCCTCTGACCCGCTCAGCAGCAACCGCGACCGATACGACCGCTTACTTCGCTACGTCTATCTGCCCGACGGCACACTACTCAATCAACAGCTCATCACCACCGGTCACGGTTTTGCCTACACTTATTTCCCATTTGCCAAATCAGCACTGTTCATCAAGGAAGAGGCCGGCGCCCTCAAGCAAAAGGCCGGCCTGTGGGCTTACTGCAAACCAGTGCCGAATGAATTCGGCGGCTACACCAGCAACCCGGTGACGCCCTGATTAATCGACGAAAGTCGCTGGGTTGATGCGCCGATAACCCGAGCTGTTGTTGTACGCGCGATAGATTGCCCGAATGGGCAGGTGAAATATTATCATCAGCGTAGCAATGGCATACATGTGTCGACCGGCCTTCAGGTCATGCTCCTGGTACGTGCCCGGGCTTAGCCAGACGTAGGTCCAAAAACTGACGACGCTGTCGTCGACACAGCGGGCAGCGATGCCGGCCACCAGTTGCTCGTCAAAAACCACGCGGCGACCGGCCCAGGCCAGATGTATGGCCAAGTCGAAATCTTCGTGCAAATTCGGGCGGCGGCATAGCTCATCACGGCAAACTATCCAGGCGGATTTGCGGATAGCCATGTTGGCAGCTTGCAAAAAGACCGAATCATCCATCATCGTCGCGATATGTCGGCGCACCAGCAGGTCAACCTGGCTGACCAGCCGGGTCATCGGCACGTCATAATAACGAACGGCGCCGCTGACGGCATCAACCGATTTATCTTCAAAAACCCGGGCAACTTGCTGGGTCCAGTCGCTGGGCAGGCGAGTGTCGGCATCGATTCGTCCGATTATGTCACCCTTGGCAACGTTGAATCCACGGTCACGGGCATAGACTACGCCCTGGCGCTTAGCCCTCACGACCCGGACGAATTTGAAGCGCCGCGCAATCTGCACCGAGCGGTCGGTCGAGTTGTTGTCCACCACGATGACCTCGAAGGGTTTTTGGCGTTGCCGAGCAATTGCCCGCAAGCAGTCGGCCAGCTGTTTTTCCTCGTTGTAAACGGGGATGACGATACTGATTCGAGTATTATTCACGTCCTATCTATTGTAAGCTAAAACCATAATCTTGCCACTATGACAGTTACACGCACACGGCTTAAAAAAGCCTTTGACCGGTTAAAACGATACGTCTTACGTAGTCGCCTACGCTTGATCGCGGCGATAACCGCGGCGGTCATTTTGGTGCTGGTAGCAATCATGTTCGGCATTGCCCAGTGGTACATCCACAGTCAGCGCAACCAGCCCTACGTCCAGGGCGTCACCTTCATCCCGGCCTACGCTGAAAGCCTGGGCGTAGACCCTCAGGAAACCATGGACGCGCTGATAGGCGTCGGCGTAAAACACTTCCGCCTCGTCAGCTACTGGAACCAGACCGAGCCCGTGCCTGGGCAGTACGACTTCAGCCTGCTGGATTGGCAATTCAAAAAGGCCGAGGCAGCCGACGCCAAGGTAATCCTGACGGTCGGTCTGCGCCAACCGCGTTGGCCAGAATGCCACGAGCCCAACTGGGCCGATACCACCAAGCCGCTCGACACCTGGCAACCCCAGCTCGAACGTTACATGAGTGCCGTCATCAATCGCTACAAGACCAGCCCGGCGCTCGACAGCTACCAGCTCGAAAATGAGTATTTCCTGAAGGGTTTCGGGCACTGCAAAGACTTCAGCCGCAGCCGCCTGGTCGACGAATTCGACTTGGTCCGGCAGCTAGACACCAAACACCCCATCATCGTCGGCCGCAGCAACAACGCCCTCGGCTTCCCGGCCGGTCAGCCGACGCCGGACGCCTGGGGCATATCCATCTACAAGCGAGTTTGGGACGCTGCCATCACCAAACGCTATCTGGAATACCCATTTCCATCATGGTTTTACGGCTTTTTGGCCGGCACTCAGAAGTTATACGCCGACAAGGATATGATAATCGCCGAACTTCAGGCCGAGCCGTGGCCGCCCAAGGGCAGCCCCATCACCAGCACCACCCTGGCCGAACAAAACAAATCGTTCAATGCCAAGCGTTTCGAGGATCGAATAAAATTTGCCGAAGACACAGGCATGCGCGGCACGTACTACTGGGGTGCAGAATACTGGTACTACCGCAAGGTCGTCCTGCACGATGACTCAGTCTGGCAGGTCGCCCAGGCGACTTTTAATCGCTAGGCGAGGCCAACCGCAAGCCCTGGGCCATGATGGCGGCATGCAGGTTGATATCGTCGCCACCGGCGTGATGCATGCCCTCTAGCGGCATGGACACGACACGCTTCGGTTTGTGCATCGCTCTCAATAAATTGGTCTGGGCCCGCTGATTTTCCGGCCGTGACAATTCGCTCAACTTGCCCCAGCCGACTACCACGCGCATGTCTTGCTGGGACTGTAGCGCTCGGGATACCCGCGTCATGAATCCAGCCTTACTTAGTCCCCGGGCAATCGCGATGTTGGTCGGTCGCAGCAGCGCTCCGATGTAGCGCAGCTTGCCCTCATCGGCCAATTGTCGCGCTTCGTTCAACACTGGGCTATCGGCGGCCTGGACATATTCCTCCAGGCGCTCGCCCGACTTCAGAAAGTCTTGCAGCAAGCTTATAACACTGCGATTAGCGACCGCCACTGGCTCGATCAGCACCGCCTTGTCGACATTAATATCAAATTCGTGGGCATCGGCAGCCGCTTGGGCCGCCACCTCAGCGCCGTACGAATATCCCATGAACTCCACATGGCGGAGGGCTTGGGCGCTCAGGTAATTTAGCACCGGCACGGTCAGGGGGCGGAACTCCCCGTGACTTACGATCCGACGCTCCCGGCGGTTTAGCCTGTCGCTCATCCGATTCAGCATATTCGGCGCACCCACCACCATCATCGGTGCGCCATCGTCTATCGTCGCCATGGTGCGCATGGCTCGCATTGCTATATTCTGGTCGGCCGATAGGGCGAATGGCGCGAACAAGACCCTGGTCGGTGCCGACTCTTCGGCATGATGTGGTGAGCGCAGCCAGCGCAGGACGATACGCCGATGGTCGCGGTCATGGCGCTTGATGTGGTCGGCATACAGTTCGGAATACGTGGCACCATTCACGCTGCCAAAACTTTCGGCTAGCGACAGATAGTCTAAGTTATCTTGACTGGCGGCCGCCGCCGACACGTTGTCCAAGATATCCTCATCAAACTGGTAATAGCGGCGCAAGTCTTTGATATCCGGCATTAGTTTATACTCTAACATATTTTATATGTTTGTCACTAGTGCTTACCTCTGTTACAATACGGTAATGCCAAAGAAAAAGCGCCCCCAGTCCAAATCTATCCAGAACCGGCGAGCTCGACACGATTACGAGCTGGGCGATTCTTTGGTGGTGGGCATGGAACTGCTGGGCCGCGAAACCAAGGCGCTACGCATGGGGCAGGGCAGCCTACGCGGGGCCTACGTGACGGTCAAAGGCGATGAGCTGTATCTGCTGAATGCCCTGGTCGGGCAACTGCCCGGCATCCCATTGTCCGAGGACGAGCAGCGCCGCACCCGCAAGTTACTGGCCAAACGGCGCGAGATCAACGCCCTCGTCGAAGCCAAACAACAGGGCCGAACCATCGTGCCGCTCGAGATTCTCACCGGCGGCCGTTACATCAAATTGCGCATCTCAGTCGGCAAAGGCAAAAAGCTCTACGACAAGCGTCACGCTCTGCAGGCGCGAGACGATGCGCGAGCGACTCAGCGCGCGCTGAAATCTCGTTAGAGATTTTCGTAAATCACGTATGATAATCGAGGACGCGCACAGGAGCTCGCTCCGAGCACGCCGCAAGATTATATGAGCGAACGCTCCATATAAGCGCGCAACCATGCGCGCTTTGAAATCCAGCTAGCAATATCAACCACTTCAGTATGTAAGTAATATTTTTTATATATCTTTGATAAGGCCTATGGC
>CAZTXZ010000017.1:0-10512 GCA_964617895.1 uncultured Candidatus Saccharibacteria bacterium | reverse complement strand
AGATTCGGTTCCTGAAAAATGTCCTTGGAGTGCCTATCGTGGTCATGTCGACTTGGTCACCGATAACCAAATTCGTCGACTCGGGCGTGTCCATGGAAATAGATGCCAAAAGCAGCAGGTCCAATGTCGGCTATTGGCGGCGGTCATTGAATATACTTGCCGAGTCTGAGGATCTTGGTCCCGCCACCGTGGATGATTTCAACTACTGGCTGAAACTTGGCGGGTTGGAAGTCGGCACCCGCGAACAAAAGCGGCGACTGGGCCTCCCGGACATCATGCCGCTGCTTGATGAGCCATTCCCAGGGGTGATTGCGGCCGATTTCGGCGAAACCGATCCCGAAATCGCCAACCGGGAGGTCTATGCATTCGGCTGGGGTAGCAAAAATCCAAAATATTATGGTGAAGTAGCCGTCCGCATGGCCGCTCCGGCGGCAGTCCGAAATGTCCTTTCGGTGTAAAACTGTTGTAATCGACGCCTGAAATTGCTATAATCTAATCTTGTTATATTTATGGCAGTTAACAAGGAAGTTATAGAGCTTACAGGCACGATAATCGAGACGCTACCAGGCGCCCAATTTCGTGTAGAACTTGAGAACGGCCATCAAATTGTAGCTCACGTTGCCGGTAAGATGCGGAAGCACTTCATTCGTATCGTGCCAGGTGACAGCGTGACGGTTGAGTTGACTCCTTACGATCTCAGTAAGGGTAGAATCACCTATCGCAAATCATAATCATCATATAAGCAGTGTGTTACCTACGCACAAGAAGGAGCAGGTAATCCGTACATGAAAGTACGTGCAAGTGTCAAAAAGATCAGCCCCGACGACAAGATTGTTCGCCGCAAGGGCCGATTGTATGTTATTAACAAACTGAAGCCGAAGCACAAGCAGAGGCAGGGATAGTTATGGCAAGAATTTCTGGAGTCACTATTCCAAGTGAGAAGCAGATTTGGGTCGCCTTGACTTACGTCTATGGCATTGGCCCCAAGACTGCCGATACAATCTTGGCTAACGCCAAGGTGGAGCGCACGGTCCGCGTCAAGAACCTGACCGATGCCGAGATTTCACGCATCCAAGAAGTCATCAACAACGACCATGTCGTCGAAGGTGAACTGCAGCGTGTCGTTTCCGGCAACATCAAGCGCCTGAAGGACATCAACGCCTACCGTGGTTTGCGCCACAAGGCTAATTTGCCATCTCGCGGGCAGCGTACCAAGACCAACGCCCGCACTCGCCGCGGCAAGAAGACAACGGTTGGCGGCACCGCTAAAAAAGTAGCGTCGAAGACCTAGGAAGGGAATAAGCATATGGCTGAATCTACTACACCTCCGGCGGCTGCTAAGCGCAAAAAAGCGAAGCGATCAGTCGCCAAAGGCCAAGTCCACGTACTGGCCACGTTCAACAACACCATCATTACGTTTACCGATGCTAGCGGTAATGCCCTGACGGCTGTCAGTGCCGGCGCCTGCGGTTTCCGTGGTTCCAAAAAGGGCACCGCTTACGCCGCTCAGGTGGCTGCCGAACGCGCCGGTCAGGCTGCCAAGCAGCAATACGGCGTCAGTAGCGTTGATGTATTCATCAAGGGCATCGGTCTTGGCCGCGACGCCGCTATCCGCGCGCTGTCCGGTCTCGACATTCATGTCGAAAGCATTTCTGATGTCACGGGTGTGCCACATGGTGGCGTTCGCCCACGAAAGGCACGGAGGATATAGTAATGTCGGAGACATTCGCAATAATTAATAGGCATGCCATTAGCGGCTCCGAAGGAGGCGCGTAATGGCACGTGATCGACAATCTATCGTTAAGATGAGTCGCCGCGAAGGCTACGCCTTGCACCCCAAGGCCCACAAAGCCCTCGTCAAGCGTCCAACACCTCCAGGACAAGCCAGCAGCGGCCGCGGTCGCCCTGGACGGGCCAGCCAATATTCGCTCCAACTTCGCGAAAAGCAGAAGGTCAAGCGTTTGTATGGCTTGCTCGAGAAGCAGTTTAGTAACCTCATGAAAGAGGCCGACCGCGCCTCAGGCCAATCTGGTAGCGTGCTACTGCAATTGCTCGAGCGCCGTGTCGACAACGCGGTTTACCGCGCCGGTTTCGCACCATCACGCCGAGCCGCCCGCCAGCTGGTGACCCACGGTCACTTCATGCTCAACGGCACTCGTATCGACATTCCGTCAATCCGTCTAAGTGAAGGCGATGAGCTGGTCCTGCGCGACCACAGCAAGGCTAACGAGTACTTCAAAAAGCTCGATGATATCAGCCCTGCACCAAGTGCGATTCCTGAATGGCTCAAAGTTGACCGTAAGAAAGTTACTGTAGCAATTAAGGGTCTGCCGACGCGTGACGACGCCGAACCAGATATCAATGATCAATTAATCGTCGAATACTACTCACGCTAAGGGAGGAAAGAAGCGTATGTCAAACATGATTCACACACCAGGCATTGTGGCCGTTGATGATCACAGTGCGGTGAGTAGCACCTTTAGCGTTGAGCCGCTTCACAGCGGATATGGCATGACTCTCGGCAACTCGATTCGCCGCGTTCTGCTCTCAAGCATTTCTGGTGCTGCTGTCACCGCCTTCAAGATCGAAGGTCTCACCCACGAGTTCACGGCTATCCCAGGCGTCAAAGAAGACGCCGTAGATGTCCTACTTAACCTCAAGGGTATCCGTTTCCGCGTTTATGGCGACGAACCGCAACAACTGCGTATCGTCAAAAAGGGTGCCGGCGTCGTTACGGCCAAGGACATCCAGCTGAACGCTGATGTCGAAGTCGTCAACCCAGAGCACGTCATCGCTACCATCGATGACGCCAAGGCTAACTTCGTCGTCGACCTGACCGTCGAAATCGGCCGTGGTTACCGCACTATCGAAGAAAGCACCAGTAAGAAACAAAGTGACATGATTGCTGTCGATGCAGCCTTCAGTCCTGTCGTTCGGGTGCGTTACAAGGTCGAGAACACTCGTGTTGGCCAGGCCACCGACCTCGACAAGCTCATCATCACCATCGATACCGACGGTACTATCACCCCGCGTGATGCTTTCGAAGAAGCCTCTGCCATACTGGTCAACCAGTACACGGCATTGGCTGGTAAGACCCGCGTAGCCGTCGATGAGCCACTGGCTGCCGGTGCAGCCATGGGCGATGGCGCAAATGGCGCCGACGAACCTGCTGCTCTCAACACTTCCATCGAAGATTTGAACCTCAGCGCTCGCACCACCAACGCCCTCATCAACAACGACATCCACACCATTAAGGACCTTTTCGCGCTCAACGAAGCCGAGCTCCGCGACCTCAAAGGTTTCGGCAGCAAAGCCCTGGACGAAGTGAAAGAAAAGATGTCGGAGCTGGAGCTGTAAGATGCATCGTCACGGATATAAAGGAAGGAAATTCGGCCGCGAACGCGATCAGCGTCGCTCGCTCGTGAAGGGTCTCGCCGATTCACTCATCAAGTATGAGTCTATCGAGACGACTTTGCCAAAGGCGAAAGAAATCGTGCCCTACGCCGAAAAACTCATCACCAAGGCCAAGAAAGGTGACTTGCACAACCGTCGCCAGATCATCAGCGCCTTGCAGACCGAAGCCAGCGCTCACAAGCTGGTCGATGAAATCGCACCAAAGCTCAAGGGTCGCGACAGCGGTCACTTGCGTATCGAAAAGACGCGCTTGCGCCGCGGTGACAACACCCAGATGGCTCGTGTTAGCTTTGTCGACGACCTGAAAGAAGCACCGGTCGCAAAACCAGCTGCCACAGCTAAACCAGCCGCCACCAAAGCGCCTGCCGCCAAGAAGACGGAGGAGAAATAAATATGAAGACTTACAGTATAAAACCGTCTGATATCGAGCGAAAATGGTACGTCGTGGACGCCTCAGAGGCTCCACTCGGCCGTGTAGCCACCCAGGTTGCCACACTGCTTACAGGCAAGGGCAAACCGCAATTCAGCCAGCACATCGACTGCGGCGACTACGTCGTAATAATCAACGCCGATCAGCTGAAGGTTACCGGTAAGAAGCTCGACGATAAGATCTACTACCGTCACAGCCACTACCCCGGTGGTCTCAAAGAGACTCCGCTGAAGAAGCAGATGGAAAAAGATTCGACCAAGGTCATCGAGACGGCTGTCCGTGGCATGTTGCCCGTCAACAAGCTGCGCGATGGACGACTGCAGCGACTAAAGGTCTACGCTGGTGCCGAGCACAAGCACGACCCCCAGCAGCCGACAGCTATCTCGCTAAAGAAAGGTAACAACTAATGGCAGCAAACAACTACCACTACGCCCTCGGTCGCCGCAAGAGCGCAACCGCTCGCGTCCGCCTCATGAGTGGCAAGGGCAACATCGTCATCAACGATAAGCCAGCCGCAGAGTACTTTGCTGACAGCAAGTACCTTCTGACTAAGTTGCAGCAGCCGTTCGCGACGCTCGACCAAGTCGGTAAGTTCGATGTCAGCGCCAAGGTTTCCGGCGGTGGTCACGAAGGTCAAATGGAAGCGGTCCGTCTAGGCATCGCCAAGGCTTTCGTATCACTCAACGAAGACTACAAGGCTACACTCAAGCGAGCCGATCTGCTCAGCCGCGACCCACGCGAGAAAGAACGCAAGAAGTTCGGACTCAAGGGCGCCCGCAAGCAACGCCAGTTCACCAAGCGTTAGGCACCTTGCGGCTACACAAACCAGCCGTTTTGGGCCTATGTCCAACTCGGCTGGTTTTAATTTGGTATACATAATGCTTGCGCTTGGAGCGTTATTACAATATAAATTAGGTTAAGCTTAATTGTGGAGGGGTGCAATGCTGAGGTTGGAGAGTATCAAAAATTATCGTGCCTTACGTCAGGTTCGTAATCGTACGGCCCATCTTAGGCAAAGGCGTATATCCTTTAGCCCACTGGTCCTATCATTATTAATTGTTTTGTCGGCAATGGCATTTGCGCTGACCAATGGCAATAGTGGCCTCGCGGCTACCGGGGCCTATGAAATCAGCGGCACCGTAACTGACCAAAATGGCCTCGGCGTTTCTGGAGTGTCGGTCACAGCCACTGACCCCGGTGGAAGCACGGTGCTGTATGGTCCATCCACAACAACCATTGGTGGCGGCTATAGCCTACTCGTAGATGCCGGCACCTATGACATTCATTTTGACCCTGCAAGCGGCAGCGGACTCACTCCTGTTGTACAAGGCAACGTATCAGTTGCGGCTAGCCAAACCATAAATATACAATTCTTTGGCTCTTCCCCCACCGTCTACCACACCTTCTCGGGTACACTGACCAACCTTGCTGGTGAACCGTTGGTGAGTGATCCCTCCGGGTCCGGATTTGATCCCTCCTACTATCTGTCTTGGGCGTCGGCCGACTCCACTACTAACAGCCAGGGACAGTTCAGCTTCGGCCAAAAGGTCGCGAGCGTCTACTCTAGTATCCTGTCAATCCGTAGGAGTGATGACTCTGAGTTCCCACGCCTGGATACCTACCGGATAGACCCCTACGCAGTCGACCTGACCAATAGCGACGTTACCCAAACCATCGCCGTGCCCGAACCGGACACGACAGTAACGGTCGTAGTCAAGGACAGCTCGGGCAATCCGGTAGAAGGTGCGGGTGTAAGCCTGCTAAATGCCGATGCTCCAGCCCTAAAAGGTAAGATAGATGGCGTCGACCGGGACTTCGTGGTGTCGACGCGCGTCACAGGAAGGGTAACCGACCAAACTGGTAGCGTGGACATCGAACTCTTCAAGGGTATGACAATACCCACCAGCCGACTCTCAGCAACTGTAGATGGCTTGACAGCCAGAACGACACAGGACGTAACTGTGGATGGTGACTTGACGATTACCCTGCAACTTCCTCCTCCCACCGTCTACCACACCTTCTCGGGTACACTGACCAACCTTGCTGGTGAACCGTTGGTGAGTGATCCCTCCGGGTCCGGATTTGATCCCTCCTACTATCTGTCTTGGGCGTCGGCCGACTCCACTACTAACAGCCAGGGACAGTTCAGCTTCGGCCAAAAGGTCGCGAGCGTCTACTCTAGTATCCTGTCAATCCGTAGGAGTGATGACTCTGAGTTCCCACGCCTGGATACCTACCGGATAGACCCCTACGCAGTCGACCTGACCAATAGCGACGTTACCCAAACCATCGCCGTGCCCGAACCGGACACGACAGTAACGGTCGTAGTCAAGGACAGCTCGGGCAATCCGGTAGAAGGTGCGGGTGTAAGCCTGCTAAATGCCGATGCTCCAGCCCTAAAAGGTAAGATAGATGGCGTCGACCGGGACTTCGTGGTGTCGACGCGCGTCACAGGAAGGGTAACCGACCAAACTGGTAGCGTGGACATCGAACTCTTCAAGGGTATGACAATACCCACCAGCCGACTCTCAGCAACTGTAGATGGCTTGACAGCCAGAACGACACAGGACGTAACTGTGGATGGCAAACTGACGATTATATTTCAACAAGGGGGAATAGTAATCGTTTCGCCAGGGGTACCACAGAACCTCGCCATAACCAGTCCTACTGCGCATCCTAACCTATCATGGGATGCAGCGCCCAATGCCGTCACATACAATATTTATCGTGACGGGACAAAGATCGGCAGTTCAACCACCACAGAATTTACCGACAATTCAGTCACAGATGGTAACTACGGCTACTCCGTGACTGCAGTAAATGCGGCAGGTGAGAGCGACCAGAGTTCAAATATCAATGTCCAAGTCGATCAGACTGCTCCGAATATCTCCTACGATCTTTCGCCCGTACCGGATGGTGATTGGAACAAATCTGATGTGACTGTAATGTTCACATGTGCTGACAATGACGGTGGTTCCGGTATCGCAAACTGTCCTGCCCCGGTTATGGTGAGCGCTGAGGGGGCAAATCAAACGGTAACAGGCACTGCGACAGACAATGCGGGCAATACCGCAACGGTTACTGCGATCATTAATTTAGATAAGACAGGGCCCACTATCGACTATGCCGTCGAACCTGCAGCGAATGATGACGGCTGGAACAACACTGACGTCACCGTTACATTCAGCTGTAGCGATGCACTGTCCGGAGTCGCATCCTGCCCGAATCCGTTAACGATATCGAGCGAAGGATCAAACCAGCAGCTTGCCGTGACTGGATCAGACAATGCGGGTAATGCTACGGATAAGGCGATAACTATCAACGTTGATAAGACTGCGCCAATTGTTGGCGCTCCAGCCTGGACCGCCAACCCCGTAACACTAGGTAACGATACGAGCTTCGTGGTAACGGCTAACGATAATCTTTCGGGTGTTGAGGCCGGTGAGTACTTCATCGGTACCGATCCTGGAGTGGGCAGTGCAACGGTACTGAGTTGGGATGGCACGTATCTGAGCAGTGGTCAATTTGGCGCAAACTTGCAGCCCGGTGTCTATAACGTTGGAATAAGAGCACAAGATGCCGCAGGCAACTGGAGTTCAACCACGACGGTATATCTCGTTGTCTTCAATCCTTCGGGCCCCGGCTATATCGTCGGTCAGCAAAATATGACACCTACGAGCAGCGACACTCTCCCATGGATTTCCAGTAGTACCAAGGATTTCGCAACTTTCGGATTTAACGTCAAGTTCAATCCGAACGGTACGGTCGATCCAACAAGCAGCTTCAGCTTCAACTACGACGAGAAAGGCAACTGCGGCACCGCAAATACGCCAGCTTGCCACACCTTCGACCTAGAGGCGACGAGCTTTGACTGGCTCGGTATTGGTGGTACGAGTGACTCACAAGGCACCTTCCAGGGTACTGCTACTCTAACGATTAATGGTAGCCCACAAACCGTATTGTTCCGCGTAGAAGCAGTTGACGGAAACCAACTGACCCCAACTGAATCTGACAGCTTTGCGCTTAAGATATACACCCAGGGTAGTGACCCGCAAACGGCTACGCCGCTGTACCAAGTCAGCGCAGACTTCACTCCACACACCGGCAATGCGAATGGCGGCGTTCAGGTAAAAGGCTAGTTTCACCAAGCGTTAACCCACTCTGGGGCGCTTACAAAAAGCCGTGCAAGTTCATCCTTGCCGGCTTTTTGCTAAGCGGAGGCATCAACCGTGGTTGGTTTGACAAGGCGTGCAAGAGGGCGTAGCATCGTCTGTATGATTCAACGAATCGCAGAACAGTTCAGCGCGTTTACCGCCTGGTTTTATAGCCCACGATATGCCGTGGTGACTTGTTCTGTGCGCTCGAAACGATAAATTCCCTCGAACCCATTGAATGACCCGCCACTGGCGGGATTTTTATTATCAGAACCTAAATATACCCCAAGGAACACCATGAACCACACATCAGAACTATCACCACTAACACCTGAGTCGACCAGCGAAGACGTCACGGGCCTGATCCGGCCGGCCCCCGCCCTAGATGCTATCCACCAGGCGGCACTACAAGCCGCCCAGATGGGTTTCGAGCCGGCCACGACCATTGGGCCGGATGGCGAACGGATCGTGCTCGACAGAGCTCGCTTCTAGGGTGGGGAGCACTACAAAACCCTTATGTACTTGACGCGAATGCTAATCGTGCTAAATTGGAATATGTGAACGTTATGCAAACACTAATCAACTCGATCAGCCGCTTTATGCGCTGGAACCTCATTAAGCAACACGCTTATGTGACGGTTGATTCTGTGCGCTCGAAACGAAGATAACATCTAAACCACCGAACCCATTGAAGTAACCGCCACCAAACAAGACAGGCGGTTTTTTAATAAGCAAAAGGAATATTATGAGCATCGAAGACTTACGAAGAGAGACTATACCCGACCCATCATCAGCCAGTTCTCAAGCAGCTGAACTAGCACTTAGACTGGCTGTTGAGACACCTAGCGTAGTACGCATGAGAGAGGCGGCCGGCGGTACTAGGGCCTATATCGCGTCCCTCTTGCAGCAGGAACGGGACGGGCAACCAAGCCCGTGGGGTATGTACACGACTACAGAATCTGAGACTGCTGAGTCACAGCTGCAGGAGTTCGGCGATATTGCGGTATAATGATGCTAATGAGCCGACCTGTGATACTGACCGGACTTCGGGCCAACAATGATTTACACATTGGCAATTATTTTGGCGCGCTTCTGCCACTGGTGGATATGGCGACCAAACACGCCAAC
Organism: uncultured Candidatus Saccharibacteria bacterium; assembly: GCA_964617895.1. Classification (GTDB taxonomy): domain Bacteria; phylum Patescibacteriota; class Saccharimonadia; order Saccharimonadales; family UBA4665; genus UBA6224. The sequence continues at coordinate 1,386 of CAZTXZ010000017.1, read as the reverse complement.
GAGTATCAGATCAACCTGTTCGTGCCGGATCTGCACAGTTTTACGACCCCGATCGACCATGACACGCTACAAGACCAGATAATGCACAATCTTAGGTTGTTCGCGGCCGCCGGCCTACCGCTCGATAGCCCAAACATCCATATCTATCGCCAAAGTTACGTCCCTGCACACAGTGAGCTCACTTGGATACTCGATTGTTTTGCCGGTTTCGGCCAACTCAGCCGGATGACCCAGTTCAAGGATAAATCAAGCAAACTAAGCGCCGATAGCGTCACAGTCGGGCTATTCAACTACCCGGTCCTGATGGCGGCCGATATATTGCTGTACGGAGCCAGCTACATACCAGTGGGCGATGACCAGTCGCAGCACATAGAGTTTACTCGTGATTTAGCGGAACGAATGAACAGCAAGTTCGGCGCATTGTTTACCGTACCAGAACCAGTCCAGAAGCAGCATGAATTCTTCGGTAAAGACCAGGGCCTGCGTATCATGGATTTGCAAAATCCCAACCGCAAGATGAGCAAAAGCGAAGACAGTGACAAGGGCGTAATCTTCCTGGGGGACAGCCCAGCCGACGCAGCAAAAAAGGTGATGTCCGCTGAGACAGATTCCTTGGCGAAGATTCACCGCAGTAAAGACACCTCCGGTATCAGTAATTTGCTCCAAATCCTTGCTTTGCTTAGCGGTGAAACTCTCGAAACGGTTACGGAAAAACACTACGGTCGTGAGGATTATGGTAACTTTAAGCGGGAAGTAGCCGACAAAGTCGAGGAGTTCTTGACCGACTTTCAAGCCCGTCTAAGCAAGGTCAACGAGGGGGCGCTTATGGCCAAGCTCCAAAGCGACGAAGCGCGTATGAATGACATTGCCAACGCCAAGCTGCTAACCGTCCAGCAAGCCGTCGGTCTCCGCGCATGAGCAACCTCGAAATCAGCCGGGCCCAACGTCTCGATCAGAAGGTAGTCGAGCTGATACCCGAGCTGAGCCGCGCTTCGGGCACCAAATTAATCGAGCAGGGCAAAGTTACTGTCAATGACAAGGTGATTATTAAGGCCGGGCACAAACTCCGGCCAGGTGATGTCGTGCAGGTGGATTACGACGTATCGCAGCTGGCGGAGATACCGACCGTCGAGCTGGAAGTATTATACGAGGATGACGATTGTGTGGTCGTAAATAAGCCGGTAGGACTACTGACGCATAGCAAGGGCGAGTTTAACCCAGAGGCCACTGTAGAGACCTGGCTGCGGGGCCGGACCAAGCTGACGGGTGCCCGCGCCGGTATCGTTCACCGCTTGGACCGCGCTACATCTGGTGTCATGATATGCGCCAAGACTCCAGGGGCGCTCAAGAAATTACAGCGTCAATTCGCTCAGCGCAAGACCAAAA
>CAZTXZ010000016.1:3735-10691 GCA_964617895.1 uncultured Candidatus Saccharibacteria bacterium | reverse complement strand
GCAGCTTCACCAAGGCCGCCGTCGCCTGCCTGATCACCCAGCCGAGCCTTTCCGCCGGCATCAAGCGGCTGGAAGACCAGATGGGCGTGTCGCTATTCGTGCGCAATAACAAGCGCGTCTCTTTGACGACCGCAGGATCGCGCTTTCTGCCCCGCGCCAAGGCGATCCTGCACGAGGTCAACATGGCCTCTGCCGAGATCGCCGCGGCCGAACAGGCCGACGTTCTGCGGCTGGGTGTCCTGCAAACCCTGCCTGCCGTCCTGGTGGCGCGATTACTGACCGGCTTTTTGGCCGAGCACCCCGGCATCCGTTTCGATCTTTATGACGGCAGCGAACAGGAACTGCTGAACCGGCTGGATGAACGCGGCCTCGACTATGCGCTGTCGCTTCGGCGCGTAGATGACAAGACATCCAGACCATTGTTCGAGGAGGGCTACAAACTGGCGCTATCCGTCAATCATCGCCTTGCCGGTGAACGGATTATTCGTGGCGAAGACCTGTCCAATGAGTCGATGATCGTCCGGTCGCGTTGTGAAGTCCTTAGCGAAACCAGCCGGTATTTCACCGATCGCAATGTCCGCCCGCCTTTGGTTTATCGCACTGCGCAGGACGAGCGCGCCCTGAGTATGGTTGGCGCCGGCGTTGGCGTCACCGTTATGCCGGATAGCTATGCAGCGCCCGATGTCGTGCGGATACCGATGCGCGATTTCAACCCGCGCCGCACGGTGGCGCTGTTTCTACCGCGCTTCGCCTTGCCGGATCGCCTTGCCGGAACGGGCGGCGCCTTTGCGGACTTCACTGTCGGTTTCTTCGCTATCGGCCACGCGGGCTGAAGCGTGCGGCATCATGTAGTCGCGGGTGATCGGCAGGGTGTCGAGCCGCTTGGCTAACTGCACCTGGAAGACCATCAGATCGCCATAGCGGAAACCGAGTTCGCAATAGCACAGATAGAATTCCCACATGCGGCAGAAACGTTCGTCATAGAGGGCGGCGATCTCGGCACGATGCACCTGGAAGCGTTCGCGCCAGTGCCGCAGGGTTTCGGCGTAATGCAGGCGTAAGGGTTCGATATCGGTAATGAACAGGCCGGATTTTTCGACGGCCACCGTTATTTCCGGTAAACTCGGAATATAGCCGCCGGGGAAAATGTATTTATTGAGCCAGGCCGAACGCCCACCCACCCGGCCGCGCCGGCCGATGCTGTGAATCAGCGCCACGCCGTCGTCCTTCAACCGATCGGCGACAGTCTGGAAATAGCCGTCGAAGTTGGCAAGTCCGACGTGCTCGAACATGCCGACGCTGACGATACGGTCGAACACGCCGGTCACTTCGCGATAGTCGCACAGCTCGAAGCGCACCCGCGCATTGACACTGGGCGCCGTGGCGCGACGTTCGGCCACCGTCAGTTGTTCGGCTGAAAGCGTCACGCCGGTGACATTGACGCCCGCCTGCCTGGCCAGATGCAACGCCATCCCGCCCCAACCACAGCCGATATCGAGCACGCTCTGGCCAGGCGAGAGGTAAAGCTTGTCGGCGATATGGTCCTTCTTGGCGATCTGCGCGTCTTCCAGCGAGATCTGCGCACATGGGAAATAGGCGCAGGAGTATTGCATGTCCTCATCGAGAAACAGCCGGTAAAGCTTTTCTGACAGATCGTAATGATGCGCCACATTGGCGCGTGAGGCGCTGAGCGAATGGCCGGGCAGGAAGCGCTTGACGCCATGCAGCAGACGCGACAGCCAGCCCCGGTCCGGCGCATTGCGCATATTCAGGCCGACCAGCTCCATCAGGTTCCACAGGGTGCCTTTTTCAACAACCAGATCGGCCTCCATGAAGGCCTCACCAAAGTAGAGATAAGGATGCAGACCGATTTTGAAGGCGGTCCACGGGCTGTTTATCCAGATGGCGACGTCGAGATCGGGCCGTTCTGGTATCGGATTGCCGAAGTGGTAGGTCTTGCCGGGATTGATCCGGACGGTCAGTGTGCCTTGTTGAATAAGGGTCTGAAGATATGTGTGCAGCACGACGACCTCCAACTGTCAGGGTGGTTACAGAAGAAAACTGAAGGCGTAAAAAACCGATCGGCTTTGTGTTTTCAAAAATAAGGATTCGATTAAGAGCGCGGGGCGAAAACTTTTGTGCATACTGTCATCAAAACCGTTGACCGGTGAAATATTTCCCCCTATAGGTCGCCGCCTTCGCAGAGATATCTGCGGAGACTACCACCTAAGTAAGTGCCCAGGTGGCGGAATTGGTAGACGCGCTGGCTTCAGGTGCCAGTGGCTTAACGGCCGTGAAGGTTCGAGTCCTTTCCTGGGCACCATTAGGTTATCCGGCAGCGTCCGGTAAACATTGAAAAATCCAATAAATTCTGATAGATTGAACAGGTTGAACGCCTATAACGTTCGCCTGCGTCCGGCTTCATTCGCCGGTTTTGGGGGTACATGAAGGGGTACAACGACGAACCACCTTTTCTCTAATACGAGATATACCCCCAATGGCGCTGACAGATACCGTTATCAAATCTTCGAAGGCCTTCGATAAGGCTTATAAACTTGCAGACGGCGGTGGTCTGTTTCTGTTGGTCGCCACGTCCGGGGGTAAACTCTGGCGTCTGAAATATCGCTTCCAAGGCGTCGAGAAACTCTTGGCGCTTGGCGCGTATCCCGAAGTTAGTCTGAAACAAGCGCGGGAGCGTCGAGACGAAGCCAAAAAACAATTGGCCGAAGGTGTTGATCCAAACGCCGACAAAAAGCGCAAGGCCATAATGGCGACCCTGGCCGCCGCTGACACCTTTAAATCAGTTGCCGATGAATACGTCGACAAAAAACATCGTGAAGGCCTGTCTGGCGCAACTCTTATCAAGCTGAGGTGGTTTGCGCTGCAACTCGAAAATAACTTAGAGAAGCGCGCCTTTTCAGACATTATGCCATTCGAGATACTGATCACACTCAAGGCAATTGAAAAGCGCGGCAATTATGAAACGGCAAAGCGCGTCCGAGCGTTTGCCGCGCGCGTTTTTCGCTATGCCATTGTCACAGGACGGGCCCAATCCAACCCGGCAAGCGAACTTGGGGAAGCGCTGATCGTAGGTAAGGTCAAGCACCATGCGGCGATTCTTGAGCCTAAAGCGGTAGGTGCGCTAATTCGGACGATTGACACCTACGACGGCAATGTCCTTACATTACTGGCGCTAAAGCTTATCGCTCATGTTTTTGTTCGACCGGGCGAACTTCGCCATGCCGAATGGTCAGAGTTTGATTTCGAAAACAATGTCTGGCGCATCCCGGCGGCTAAAATGAAGATGCGCGAAGACCATGCGGTTCCGCTCTCCCGTCAAGCCCTGGGTATATTGGCTGATGCAAAACGCATTTCGGGAAATAGCAAATACGTCTTCCCCTCCTTAATTTCGAGTTTAAGGCCGATGTCAGAAAACACTGTCAACGGGGCGTTGCGACGTATGGGTTTTCGGAATGACGAAATGACGGCGCACGGATTCAGAAGCACCGCAAGCACGCTATTGAATGAATGCGGAAAGTGGTCCTCAGACGCTATCGAGCGCGCGTTGGCGCATAAGGACGGCAACGCTATTCGTGGGATTTATCATCGCGGTTCGCATTGGGACGAGCGGGTTAAAATGGCGCAATGGTGGTCGGACCACTTGGACTTGCTGCGTGACGGCGCCGAGGTTTTACCTTTCAGGCGTGAAGCTCAATAAGGCCATTCCTAGAATCGAATCACCATGTAATCATACCGGCTTTCCTTTGGCCGGTGGTGACTATGGACTGGATCGATTTTTGGAGATTGTGCGACGAGTTTACTATCGTACAGGCGGCTTTGTTAATCGCCGGCCACGATCCTAGTCATTATGAAAATTCGGTCGAGGCAATGGCGCCTGAGAATCGACCATTCGGCTATCAAGCCGTGCGTGCAGCACTGAACAATTCCGTTGTCGCGGGGCGGCTAAAGGCGAAAATTGTCAATGCGCAGGAAATACTCACGCAACACGATCCTGATGGAGAGTGGCTCTACGACCGTGCGGTCGACCTCAATTATCCCGACGTTGGCAAAACAGTTATCCCGGCCGAGGATATGAAAACATCACTGCCCTGCTTAGCCAGCTCTTTCCCGTTAAAGATCAGTGTCACCACATCCAAGATGTGCTGGCCTTTCATATTCAAAAACCTGACAAAAAGATCAATCACGTCCTGATCGTCAGGGGGCCGCAAGGCAGTGGGAAAAATCTTTTGTTCCAAAATATCATGAGCATGATAGTGGGGCCGAAAAATCATCGGGTGGTTACCGGCGATGCCCTTACCTCGCGCTTTAATAACGAACTGACCAACACTCAGGTGCTTGTTATTGACGAAGTTGGGCTTACCGATGGCCATGAAGCCGCTAATCGCCTTAAGCCGATGGTGACGGACGAGACGATCCGTGCCGAAGCAAAAGGCCAGAGCCGACGCGTCGAATTGACGCCTCGTCTCATGGTCCTGTTGTCAAACTACGAGACGCCAATCCCCATGGATCTGGGGGACCGGCGTTACTTCGTGCCGGACTTTGGGCCGGTGCCTCAACCGTCTCATTTTTACAGTCGGATCGTCGCGGCCTTTGCAGCGGAAGTCCCGGCCTTTTATGACGCGTTGAAAAAGCGCGATGTGAAGCATTTCAATCCTTGCGCATCCCCCCCGATGACAGAGGACAAAGCGGCCATTCAAGCTGCTGTACGGGACTTTACCATTCCGCTTCCACCTCTCACGGAACAGGCTGAGATTATCGCATTTGTTGAAGCAGAAAATTCAAAGCTCGACGCCCTCTCAGACAAAGCCAATCGCGTTATCGACCTGCTAAAAGAACGTCGCACGGCCCTAATTTCCGCCGCCATCACCGGTAAGATCGACGTTCGGCCTCAGGCGCAAATTATCCAGTTCCCGCTTGAAAAGTGTCGAATGCGGGGGCTTGTCGGCGTCAGGATCATTGAGGGCTTGAAGGGCGCTTGCGGACGGACCATTGTGCAAAAGATCGCATATCTCGGAGAAGCAGACACGCTGCAAATCCCGCACCTGATCCGCATCGCCATCAGCCATTATCAGTTCGAAACCATCCACCCGTTTCAGGACGGCAACGGTCGGATTGGACGCCTGCTCATCCCGCTGTATTTGATCAGCAATGGCTTGCTGGCGAAGCCGTCCTTGTATCTTTCCGACTTCTTTGAGCGCAACCGTGGCAGCTATTACGATGCCCTCACGCGCGTGCGGATGTCGAACGACATGATCCACTGGGTACGCTTCTTTTTGCGCGGTATCGCGGAAACGGCCGCCAAAGGCCGGGATGTATTCCAAAAGATCCTTGTGCTCAGAACCGAGGTTGAGCAAGCGGTGTTGGGATTAGGCAAGCGTACGCCCAATGCCCGCCAGGCCCTGAACCTGCTTTATCGTCAGCCTATTGTGTCTGCCGGCGAAATTCAGACCACTTTGCAGATCAGTGCGCCGACTGCCAACGCGATCGTGGCTGATCTGATGCGGCTGGGCATAATTGTCGAAATCACCGGGCAAACGCGGTATCGCGCCTATGCCTTTGATCGTTACCTTAAGCTCTTCGTAAGTTAAGGGAAATGCGTTTCCCTTAACTTACGAAGCCGCTAAGTTAAGTTTGAGCAGGGAGCAAGGCTTGTGAGTCTGCATAGGGAAATCCACTTCGAGGACGAAATCTGCCAGAGCCTGGCTGCCAGGGGCTGGCTTTACGATGCGGCGGATGCGGCGGCCTATGACCGCCAGAATGCCGTTTTCCTGCCCGACCTGATGGCCTGGCTGGAAGTCAGCCAGCCTGACAGTTTCGAGACTCTACGCAAGAGCCACGGCGCGGCCATGCCTCAAACAGTGGCATCTCGCGTCCGTGACAGCCTGAACCGCCAGGGCACGCTCGAAGTGCTGCGACGCGGCGTCGAAATCGTCGGCCTACGCCGGCCGCTGTCCCTGGCGCAGTTCAAGCCCGCCCTGGGCATGAACCCGGAGCTGGAGCGTCTTTACGCCGCAAACCGGCTGCGTGTGGTGCGTCAGGTGCGGCACTCGCTGAACAATGCCGCCGAGGCCATCGACCTGGTCCTATTCGTCAACGGCATCGCCGTGGCGACGGCGGAGCTGAAATCCGACTTCACTCAAAGCGTCGAGGACGCCGTCAATCAATACCGCTTCGATCGCCATCCGTATCCCAAGGGCGGCCTTGCCGAACCACTCCTGGCCTTCCCAGGCAGCGCCCTCGTGCACTTCGCGGTGTCGCAGGACCAGGTGATGATGACCACGAAGCTGGAAGGTCCCGCGACACGGTTCCTGCCGTCCAACAAGGGCGACAGCGGCGCTGCGGGCAATCCTCCGAACCCGGATGGTTTCAAAACGGCCTATCTCTGGGATGACATTTGGCAACGCGATAGCTGGCTGGATATCCTGAGCCGCTACATGATCGGCCAACGTGATGACAAGAAGGGCCTGAAAACCTACATCTTCCCGCGCTATCACCAGCTCGACGCTACGCGCAAACTCATAGCAGATGTGCGCAAAAACGGGGCGGGCCAGCGTTACCTGATCCAGCACTCGGCGGGATCCGGCAAGACCAACTCCATCGCCTGGACTGCGCATTTCCTGGCCGACCTGCACGACGCCGAACAAAACAAGATGTTCGACAGTGTGATCGTCGTATCCGACCGCACGGTGCTCGACGCACAACTTCAGGAGGCCATTTTCGACTTCCAGCGCACCAAAGGCGTGGTGGCGACCATATCGAATGAGACTGGGGCTAAGAGCGCGCAGCTATCTCAGGCGCTCAAGGATGGCAAGATCGCGGCCATGTCCGGCTCGACGGGAGATCAGAGGGCACTTGCGGGAGCAGGAGTGGACGTTCGAGACGTCACTCCCGACGAGACGAAATCCACTCCGGGCCAGAGCTTCATTGCCATGACA
>CAZTXZ010000016.1:0-3725 GCA_964617895.1 uncultured Candidatus Saccharibacteria bacterium | reverse complement strand
AGGAACTGTCTGCCGCCGAGGGCAAGCGCTTTGCCGTGATTGCCGACGAGGCGCACTCGTCTCAGACCGGTCAAGCCGCGTCGAAACTGAAGATGGTGCTTTCGACGGAGGAGCAGGCCGAACTGGCGGACGGTGGTGAGGTCAGCGCTGAGGACTACCTGCTGGCCGCGCAAATGTCGGCCCGCGCGGCGGCGGATGGGCTGACCTATATCGCCTTCACCGCGACGCCCAAGGGCAAGACACTGGAATTGTTCGGGCGCAAGGATGTCCGAATTGCCCAATCTATTTTTGATCAGTGCGCGGACGACCTGAACTCGATATATCCTGGCCAATAGTTTGACCAAGTGATTTATCACCGGCGATAAAAGTGGACATGAAATATGCTCGTCACATCTAATTTATCGCCAGCGATAAATTAGATGTGACGTTGCTCAATTTTCTGGCTTTTTATCGCTGGCGATAAATTGGCTTGATTTCTGGTAAAAATAGGCATATTTATCGTCAGCGATAAAGGAGCGGAAACATGACCCTATTGACGGACGTCCATCCCTTACCGGTACAATTGGGCCACGCCTTACGGGCCTTGCGACTGTCCAAGAACCTCAAGCTGGAAGAGTTGTCGCGCTTGTCTGGTGTCGGGATTGCCACCTTGTCTCATCTCGAAAACGGCAATCGCGACCCCAAGCTCTCCACCATCACACGCATCCTGCAAGCCCTGCGCAGCGATCTCTATGATCTGGTGGCGTCGCTCTCTGCCCATAACCAACGGCCGGCGCAACCCGACACTTCGCCATACGATTTGGATCTGTAAGATGCCCGAGGAGATCACTGTCTTTTATGAAGCGTTTCCCGTCGGCAAATTGTTGATCGACAACGACGGAGCGATCAGCTTTGCCTACGATCCGCGGTGGACGGAGTCACGCGGCGCCTTTCCTATCTCCCTAACAATGCCATTTGCCGCCGACATTTATCCGCCGGACACCGTCCATCCCTGGCTTGCCAACCTGCTGCCAGAAGAGCGCCAACTGGCGACTTTGGCGCGTGCCATCGGCGTCGATCGCAAGGACACGATCGCCATCTTGCGGGAAATTGGCGGTGATACGGCCGGCGCCTTGTCTTTCGGTGGGCCGTCCCTGCGAGAGGACTGGTACTTCGAGCCTCTGGAGACCTTTTATCAACTGAAAGATCCGGAGGCAGCGCTTTTGCGGCACTTCGCAGACCTGAAAGAGCGGCCCTTCCTGGCTGGGGAAGATGGGGTAAGATTGTCCTTGGCCGGTGGCCAGGAGAAGACCACGTTGACAGTCCTGGATGCGAACGGCCAGCCACACCTTGGATTGCCGCAGCCCGGCGACGTACTGGCCATTCCCAAGACCGGGGCCCCATCTACCTTGATCGTGAAGCCGGACAATGATCGCATTCCAGGTATCGTCGAAAACGAGGCGTACTGCCTGACACTGGCGGCAGCCATTGGCATTCCGACAGCAGAGGTCAGCATTCTGAAGGTGGGCCCGCGCAATGCCTTGGCCGTCGCGCGATATGATCGCGCCTACCGCCAGGACGGTCAGATCAGACGCCTACATCAGGAGGATTTTGCCCAAGCGAACCGAGTATTTCCGGTCAACAAATACGAGGCGGGCACTGTTCCGGGTCCAACAATTGCGACCTTGCTGGCAACGGGGCGGAATTTACCATCGCGCGACGGTTTGAAGCTTCTTGATCAGTTGATCTTCAACATTCTTGTTGCCAACACAGATGCCCATGCCAAAAACTATTCACTACTGTTGGCAGGCGAGAGGGCATTGGCACCTTTGTACGACGTCTCAACGGTCTTGCCTTGGCCGCACGTCAACCAGAGTTTCGCGCAAAAGATTGACGGCAAGAAAAGAAAGCCTGAAGACGTCGCGGCTCGGCACTGGGACGCTATCGCAGCGGCCGGAGGCTATAACCCCCGTCAGACACGTCTGCGAGTTAAAGAATTGGTCGACGCTATAGTGGGCGCCAGCGTTCGAACCTATGAGCATGTCGCGAGCCATCCCGGCGCCATCGCGCCCCTGGTCGAACAGGCGCAGACCTGTATCGAGGGTAACGCGCTGCGGCTCCTGGGACGTCTAAAAGAATAATCTCGGCTTCTAACCGCATTGGTTCAGTCCTTCCCGCCAGTATTGATATAGAGAAAGCTTCCTGCCCGCCCAATAATATCGCTTACTTTCACGCCGATGTTTAGGCGCGAAAATTTGTTCTGCTTCTCGTGCGTCATTATATCGGCAATTGCCTCAGCAAGTTCATCCCTATATACGCCGTCAAATTTTTTAGCCTAATTATTCAATCGTATATGTTCGCTAAGACCAAGAGGCAGGCCCACTAAAGAGTAGCGATTTCGCGATTTCTTGGCGAAGATATTTTTGTATATATATTGTCATAACCAAAATGTTGGTATTTGACCGAGCGACCATAACGCAAGGAAATTAATCGGCTTTGGCGCTCCAAAAGAGTCCAATTATTTGCGCCGGAGTCCAAGCTTATGCGTCGGCCGACAATTATGGAGCGGGTGAAGGGAATCGAACCCTCGTTGTCAGCTTGGGAAGCTGCTGCTCTACCATTGAGCTACACCCGCATCTATCAGGAAATGTTACGTTTTCCAAAAAGAAACGTCGGCAAACCTCGTTAGCTTACACTTGAGTTTACATTAGTGTCCGCTAAGCGTTTCCCCAATGCCACGACAATAGCGTGTTGGTCAATGGCCGACACGAACAGGTGGTCAGTAGCAGACTGGATCGCCAATTGAATCATATATCCTTGAAGGCCGGAAAAGAATCCGTAGATGTCATCCACTCACGAAGAAGTCCGGCGAGGGGACCACACCGGACTTCGTTTTCAGGTTTGCGGAGAAGTCAGCTTGTCCAGCCACCACCCAGCGCGCGGATCAGGCCGACCGTGGACTGATATTGCGCCGCGCGGACCTTAAGCGCCTGACGCCGAATGGTCAGCAATTGCCGCTGGGCATCGAGGACCTCAAGCTGAGACGATGAGCCGTTGGTATAGCGCGACTGCGACATGGCAAGCGCTCGGCTGGCGGCGGAAACCGCCTGGTCCTGTGCCGTCTGCTGCTGTCTGAGATAGGTCAGATCTGAGAGCTGATCTTCGACATCCGAGAGGGCCGTAAGCGTGCTTTGCTGGTAGTCGGCAAAGGCGGCATTGAGGCCGCCCTTCGCGTAATCGATGCCGGCATTGCGGCGGCCGCCATCGAAGATGGCCTGGGCCAGTATGCCGGTCAGCGACCAGTTTTTCGCCGTGTCCTCGAACAGGTTGCCGAGATCGCCTGAAGCGTAACCGCCGGAAGCGGTCAGGCTGAGGGTTGGGAACCACGCCGCCCTGGCGATGCCGACGCGTTTTTGCGCTGCCAGCAGGAAAGCATAGGACGCTGTCACGTCCGGCCGGCGTTGTAGTACATCGGCGGGAATACCGGCAGGTATCACCGGCACAGCGCCGGCCCACGGCTCGCTCGACCAGGCAACCGTAGCGATATCGAAGTCGCTGGCCGGTTCGCCGAGCAGGACGGCCAGGGCATGGGCGACCTGGGCACGCTGTTGATCGAGCGCCGAGGCTTGCGCTTCGGTCGAAGCGACCTCGGCCTGCATCCGCGCCACGTCGATTTCGGCGACATCGCCTTCCTCGAAGCGGCGGGTGGTGACATCTAGGCTGCCGCGATAGGCGACGAGCGTATC
>CAZTXZ010000015.1:0-10753 GCA_964617895.1 uncultured Candidatus Saccharibacteria bacterium | reverse complement strand
CAGTTCGTCGATTGGCTATTCCGGTCTGAGGTGCCCGAAATGGAGAGCGGCGCCGTCGAAATCAAAGCGATTGCCCGTGAAGCCGGCGTGCGCAGCAAGATTGCCGTTGCCAGCAACGTCCAAGGCGTCGACCCGGTCGGTACCTTCGTAGGTGGACATGGTACCCGCGTGAATGCTGTCGTCAGCGAAATTGGCGAACAAGAGAAAATCGACATCGTCGTCTTTAGCGAAAACATCTCGGAATACATCACCAACGCCCTCAGCCCAACCAAGGTTGCCCGCGTCAAGCTCGACGAGGACAAGAAGAAGGCCCAAATCATCGTCCCTGAGGACCAGCTGAGCATCGCCATCGGTAAGGGCGGACAAAACGTGCGCCTGGCCAGTAAATTGACCGGTTATGAGCTGGATATCGTGGCCGAGAACCTGACTGCCCAAGATGAGGCGCCAGCAGAAGCTACTGCCACAGCCGCCAAGGTTAGCGAGCCAGCCAAGCCACACAAGCTCAAGAAAAAAAGTGACCTCGAAAACAGCTTGCTTAACGCCATCGAAGAACACGGCGAATAGCCTAACCCTTAGGAGCATTTCAAGCCCGAAAGATAATCATCATGCCAAGACCAGTCGACATTAGGGTGGCAGACTTACCTCTAGTAACTGAGCTTAACCAAAGCGACGTGACAGACCATGAATTGCCGCCACTGTCGTGGGGCGTAACATTGCCTGACGGCGTTGCAGAATCGCTTGTGGTTAATACTACGGCAATTCGCCGTATCCACCGCGTTGGCGCATTTGCGGCCAGCATCGTTAGTGAATACCAGGGTGATACGACAGAGTACAGCCACAATATAACTTCGGTGGGAATGGATGGAAGCGCGACTGCCGGCCGGTCCATGGTGACTAGACGGGCAGAATTAGGAAGGGCCGAGATTCACTACAGGCCTGACGTAGGCCCGAATGTCACCTACGGTATGGCCGTGGTGAGACATTCGGTCAACCGGGCGGAAATAGCTAGCCGTATTAGTGATGAAGTCCGTGTGGGCACCCCAAGACCAGAAGCATGGGCCAGCGTGCTCGACGCCAGTCTGAGAGAATCATACGAAAAAGCCGCCCGTGAGCACCTATTACGTTTAGGGGGTAGCGCTCCCCGCATAGCAATCGTTACGATGTTGGGTCCTGCCATGGCCGCTATCGGTGGTTTGGAAACGCAGAACCCGGTGTTGGTCGGCTCGGCTGTGGGCGTAATCGCTTTGGCCAATTTTGCGCAGTATGCTGAATCGATGGAACTGAGTCGACATCTAGGTAAGAACCCCATAGATAAACGATGGTCGATAATCCCCGGGAAGACCCAGCCCGACCGTTATGCGTTGACACGAGCGGCTTTAGCCACTCATCGACTCATCAAACCCATAAATTAGCACTCGTGGTTGACGAGTGCTAATTTGGTCTGTAAAATAGATATCAGTAGCTTTTATAGATGTTCCAAAAGCACTTTATCTTACAGTCACCCCCAAGATGTCCCGCTACACTAAGCACACATAACGAAAGGTGGATCTAAAAATTATGATGCCAAACTCGTCTGACTTTCAAGATTTCTTGAGTCATTTGACCAACAATGCGCTGCAAAGCCTCAAGCACGCCGATGCCTTGGCGCGCAGTTTTGGTAGTGCATACGTCGGTACCGAGCACCTGCTGCTGGGCACGCTTGCCCAGGAGGGTAGCATGGCTTCGAAGATCCTCGAGAGCAGCGGCGTAACGCTCGATCGTGCTCGCCTGGCACTGAACCTGACGCCCAAATCATTGGTTATTAACATGGGCGCCAAGGGCTTGAGCGAGACTGCCAAATTGACATTGCGCATGGCCTACGATGTTGCCCAGGATTACGGCCAGGAATACTGCGGCACGGAGCACATCCTTTACAGCATCTTGACCCAAAAGAATGCCCGCGCGACGTTACTGCTCAAGGACATGAATGTCGATGTCGATGCATTGACCAGCGAACTGGAGCAATTCCTGAACCGCCAACAATATGACGAAGACAGCACCGAGGAGAGTATGCATGGTGGTGCTGGCGGCGCGCGCGTATCGACCAAGAAGGGCGCCCGCAAGACGGCCCTGGACATTTACGGGACCGATTTGACCATGGAAGCCCGTCGCGGCAAACTCGACCCGGTCGTCGGCCGCGAAAACCAAATCCGCCGCATGGTCACCATCCTGAATCGCCGTACCAAGAACAACCCGGTGCTCATTGGTGAGCCTGGCGTCGGCAAGACCGCCATCGTAGAGGGCTTGGCCCAGCGCATCGTCGCCGAAGACGTGCCCGACAGCCTGCTCGACAAACGAATCGTCATGTTAGACCTGGCAGGCATGATTGCCGGAACCAAATATCGCGGTGAGTTCGAAGAGCGCCTCAAGAAAGTCATGGGCGAGCTCGAAAAGGACCGCAAAGTCATCGTATTTATCGACGAATTACACCTGATAGTCGGTGCCGGTGCGGCCGAGGGCGCCATGGATGCCGGTAATATCCTCAAGCCGGCACTGGCCCGGGGCAAGATCCAAATGGTCGGCGCCACGACGACCGAAGAATATACCAAGCACATCGAGAAGGATGCTGCCCTGGAGCGACGCTTCCAACCCATCCAGGTCCCCGAGACCACGCGCAGCGAAACCCTGGCCATCCTAAAAGGTCTGCGCAAACATTACGAAGAATTTCATGGCGTGAAAATCGGCGATGATGTGTTAGACGACACCGTCACCCTGGCTGCGCGCTACATCAACGACCGGTTCATGCCCGACAAGGCCATCGACCTGCTGGATGAGACCGCCGCACACCTGCGCGTCGATAGGGGCAAGACTAACCCCGACGTCCGTCGCCTGCAAAAGGAGATGAAACTGGTCAACGCACGCATCGATGATGCTGTCGAGGCTGAAGATTACGAACGGGCCGCCAAGGCCAAGACGCGCGCCTCGCAAATCCGTGAGGAGCTGGAGAAACTCCAAGAAACCACCAAGACGGCCAAGCGCCTGACGGTCACCAGCGAAGATATTGCCGACGTGGTGTCGCGCATCACCGGCGTGCCAGTCAAGAAAGTCATTCGTAGCGAGGCCAAGTACTTGATTAACCTCGAAAAGAATATCGGCAAGCATGTCATCGGCCAGTCCGAAGCTGTCGGTGCCGTGTCGCGCGCCATCCGCCGCAACCGCAGTGGTATCGGTAGCGCCAAGCGGCCAATCGGCTCGTTCATTTTCTTGGGCCCCACGGGCGTCGGTAAGACCGAACTAGCCCGCGTGTTGGCCCGGGAATTCTTTGGTAGCGAAAAGGCCCTGGTCAAGATTGATATGTCTGAATTCGGCGAACACCATAACGTCTCACGACTAGTCGGAGCGCCGGCCGGTTACGTTGGCTATGACGACGGAGGACAGCTGACCGACAAGATTCGCCGCCAGCCATACAGCCTGGTACTATTCGACGAGATCGAGAAGGCCCATCCTGACGTATTTAACATGATGTTGCAAATGCTGGAAGACGGTTATATCACGGACGCTAAGGGGCGACGCATCGACTTTACCAACACCATCGTCATCATGACCAGCAACATCGGTGCGGACAAACTCCAAAAAGAGGCCAACCTAGGCTTCAACGTCGGTCGCACTGTTGATGCTGACGACCTGGATGCCCTGCATGAGCAGAACAAAGAGAAGGTTCTGGACCAACTCAAGAAGCAGATGCGACCCGAACTACTTAACCGTATCGACAAGATCATCGTCTTTCGGGCCCTGACCAAGAAAGACATATATCACATCATCGATTTGCAGGTCGACGAGTTGAAAGATCGTCTGCGCAAGCGAGGCCTAAGCGTCCAACTGACACCCGCTGCCAAGCAATATTTGTTGAGCAATGGCTACGATCCGAAGAATGGCGTGCGACCGATGCGACGTCTGATTCAGGACACCATCGAAGACAAGGTGGCCCTAGATTTGCTGGACGACAAGTACCTCAAAGGTGATATCATTCAGGTAGCAGCCAAAAACGGCGAGCTATCCTATGCAACCGCCAACGAGTAATCAATTACGAGTTCAAAACAGAGTACCAACGCCTGGCCGGACACGACGGTCCCGGCTGACATTGGTCTTACTCATCGGCGCCATTCTAGCCCTGTTGTGGCAGCGCCAAGCAGTCAGTGACTGGCTGGTGCTGGCGGGGTATCAGCCGCCGGCAGAAGTAGCGGCGCTGGCAGCGGACACCACGATGACGCCAGAAGCGAAGCACCTGTTCTACCTCAACAAACCCGAAATTGCCGACAAAACCGAGTTCTCGAAGTTCTGTTCAGAGCGTGAACAAAGCATCGTGCTGGGTTGTTATCATGGTGGCGAGTCGGGAATTTACTTGCTGCACATCGCCGATAGTTCGGAGCTGGGCGGTGTCATGGAGGTGACGGCGGCGCACGAAATGCTACATGCCGCATACGATCGGCTGTCTGGCAGCGAGCGGGAAACTGTCGACAATCAACTGAAGGATTACTATGATAACGGTCTGACGGACAAGGCCATCAAAGCCGAAGTAGAAGCCTACCGGAAATCCGAGCCCGATTCACTACTGAATGAAATGCACTCGATATTCGGTACCGAAGTCGCCAAACTGCCCCCAGGACTCTCGGCCTATTACGAGCAATATTTCACCAACCGGCAGGCCGTCGTGCGCGAGGCCGAGCGCTATCAGGATGCCTTCCGCAGCCGCCAGGCAACCATCAAGCGCTATGATGAGCAATTATCTCGCCTCCATGCCCAAATTACGGATTATCAAAAGGAGCTGGAGCGAGAGGGCAGCCGTCAGGACACCATGCGTGGCGCCATGGAAAGTGACAGGGCACGCAGCGACATCAAGGGCTACAACGAACAAGTCCCGGTTTATAACGAACTGGTAAATCAATACAACGCCCTGAGGCTCAAGCTCAAGCAAAAAATTGCTGAGTATAACGCTATAGTTGAAAAGCGGAACGCCATCGTGCTGGAAGAACAGCAGCTGATCGAACAGCTGAACGGCAGCACGGTACCGTCCGCCCAGCAGTAGTGCTACACTGGTAGTAATGGCAAAGAAGTCAGCAGTGAGGTTTGTTTGCACCAATTGCGGCGCGACTCAGAGTAGTTGGGCCGGGCGGTGTTCGGTGTGTGGCGAATGGAACACGCTCCAAGAAGAAGTCGTCCTGGCCGCGCCCGAAGGGGTGGTCGGCTCCAGTAGCGGGCAGGCACTGGTGTCGCAAGCGGTCGATGCTTCGATCAAGCGTGACAAGACGCGTATATCTACCGGTGTTGGCGATGTTGACGCCGTGTTGGGTGGCGGCATCGTGGCCGGCAGCATCAACCTGATTGCCGGTCAGCCCGGCATCGGTAAGAGTACGCTCCTGTTGCAGCTGGCCTACGCCGCGGCGGCCGATGTGCCGGTGCTGTATGTTAGCGGCGAGGAATCGGCTCATCAGGTCGGCTTGCGCGCCGAACGGTTGGGCGCGCAGCGACAATCATTGCAACTCGCGACCAGCACCGTGGCGGATGATATCGCCGCGACTATTTCCAGTGGGCAGTTCCAGCTCGTCGTCGTCGATTCCATCCAGACCATGTCGTGCCGGGCGGTCGCCTCGGCGCCGGGCAGCGTCTCGCAGATTACCAACAGCACCAATCTCATAACCCAAGCGGCTAAGCAGAGTGACACTGCCGTGATGCTGGTGGGGCACGTTACCAAAGAGGGAATGATTGCCGGACCGAAGGTGCTTGAGCATATGGTCGACGTCGTGCTGCAACTGGAGGGTGACCGCTACGGCGGCTTCAAGATCTTGCGCGCCATCAAGAACCGTTATGGGTCAACTAACGAAGCGGCCATCTTCGAGATGAGCGACAAGGGCATGACCATCGTTGAGAACCCGTCAGCGGTGTTACTCGCCGAGCGACAAATCACCGATGGCTCGGTGTTGCTAGCGACGCTCGAAGGCACGCGGCCGATACTGGTCGAGGTGCAGGCACTGGTGAACAAGACGAGTTACGGCTATCCCAAGCGAGCTGCCAGCGGCATCGAATTGAATCGGCTTAACCTACTGGTGGCAATGTTGGAGCGACGGACCAAGCTGAATCTGTCCGATCAAGATATTTATATCAACATCGTCGGCGGTATGCGAGTGACCGAGCCGGCTGCCGACCTGGCGGTCTGTATGGCTATCGGCTCAGCCGCCAAAGGTTTGCAACTGCATGATGACGCCGTGGTCTTCGGCGAGGTGGGACTGAGTGGCGAGGTGCGACATGTGCCGTATGCCGAAAAGCGCATCAGCGAGGCTAAGAAGCTCGGCTACACCATGGCCATTGGCCCTAAGGTCCGCCAGGGCAAGAAACCGGCCGGCTTGCACAGTGTCGGTTCGGTGCGCGAAGCGCTGAATACTTTCCTCAAGAAAGATTAGTAAGACCATTACACTAAAATACGCCGCATCGATTTCGCGGCGTATTTTAGTGTATGAATTTATGGTCTATGGGTTTGGTGGAATGATGATTGGTCCACCATTACCATTCCCATTTCCGTTACCGTTGTTACCGTCATGTTCGGCGGTCATCTGATCGGTGTCGTTGCCCTGGTAGAGCACGCTATCGACGATGGTCGCGGTAACTGTCAACTGGCCGCTCTTGGTCGGGCTGTAGTTGTATTGATCGCTCCAGTTATTTGATGACGGGGACCAGGTCTTGACGGTCTTGCCATCGATTTGTAGCGTCAGGGCCGACGGGAATTGGCTGCTTGTAATTGGATGTGTTCCGGCTATTACCGTAACGGTGATGTTACAGTCGGAATCGTCACACTTGGCAGGTACCGTTACTACGACGGATGGCGAGGTGTCATTACAATTGTGGACATCGTCGTTACCGCTGTAGCTACTGGTGGCACCGCCACCGACGAATTTATCGACGGAGAAGCTGCTGGCATTACCGCCGGTGATGAGCTGTCGAGCCAGTGGTGGCGTACAACTGGTAGCCAGTTTGTTCGAGACTTTGTCGATGGTGACACTGCTACTGGATTGACCGCCGCTAGGCTGGTAATTGCCCGGGAACAGTTCGCGGGTGGGGCTGGGGAAGATAGCGCCGGTGCCAAAACCGGAGCGCATGACGTAGGCCGGAATTGTCTTGACCGTGCTTGGCATGGTCCAGTTCTTGGCTGGCAAATCGCGGTGTGCCGACTCCATCCAGCCACGCATGATTGGTTCGGTCATGGTTTCCATGTGACCACCGGTCATGGCCTTGAACCTGGTGTGGTAGCCCACCCATGTAACGGCCGCATATCGAGTCGACCAGCTGGTCATCAGGCCGTCGAAGTTGTCGTTGGTGGTACCGGTCTTGACGGCGAAGTGCCAGCCGTTAGGTTGATGCTGGAACTTGTTGCCGCCGCGCAGGTAGGTTGCCCGCGGGTCGGACAGCATGTCCGTGACGATGTAGGCGGCGTCTTTGTTTAGGACTTGCTTACCAGCCGGCTGCTTCCACTGTTGGATCGTCTTGCCGCTGGCATCGCTAATCTTCAAGATGTATGTCCGCGGGATGAACTTGCCTAGTCGGGACATGGTCGCCAAACCGTTGACATGCTCGTCAAGGTGCAAGTAAGCACCGTCACCGATGGCCGAGGCACCGTAACAGGGAGCCTCGCGGGTCAGTTTGACGTCAAAGTAACAGTTGTAACCAAAGCCACTGCTGTCGCTGGTGGCACCATTCATCATCATCTCGGCTGTCTTGATGACCTTATCGGTACCGACGGTGAGGTTGGCCTTCACGGCAGGTACGTTGCGCGAACCGGCCAGCGCATATCTTAGCGTCATCGGCCCGGGGTAGCGGAAGTCGTAATCCCACAGGCAATTGGCGTTATCGTCGTAGCGCGGTTGGTGTTTGTTGGTGCAGGGCCATCCGGGTAGCGGGCCTTGATTGTCGTACAGCACCGAGCCGGCACCGGCACCCGTTTTCTCGATGAGGGCGGCGTAATCGTAGGGCTTGAAGCTGGAGCCCGGCGGAATCGGAATCTTGGCGTAGTTGATCTTACCGAAGTCCTCGTTATCGAAATCGGTACCGCCGACCAGGGCGACGATTTGCCCGGTTGGCACGTCTTCGGCCACGAAGGCAGCGGTATCACCACCGTAGCGTTTTATGGTCGACAGGCCGTCGGCGACTTGTTTTTCGGCTTCATCTTGCAGCTTGAGGTCCAGTGAGGTGATGACTTTCCAGCCGCCACGTTGGATGGTCTTCGAGCCGTAGGTCTGCTCCAGTTCTTGCTTGGCGGCGAGCACGAAGTAAGGCGCGCGGATGCCGTTATATTTTGACTTCAGCGGGTGAATTTGGCCCAAGATGTCCACGTCCTTGGCTTTTAGGGCCTCGGCCTTGGTGATGTAACCTTGGTCTACCATCTGGTCCAAGATGTAGTGTTGGCGGCCGAGTATCGCGTCTTTGCCGAAGCCATCCGTTCCGGAAACCGCACTGTTCCATACACTGCTACTGTATGGCGAGTAATAGCTCGGCGACTTGGGGATACCCGCCAAGAAAGCGGCCTGGGCTAAGGTAAGGTTTTTGGCGGATGTCGCGAAGTAGTCGCGAGCGGCCACCTCCACACCGTTCTCGATACCACCGTAAGGCGCAGCGTTCAGGTAACCTGTCAGGATGTCTTGCTTGGAATATTCACGCTCCAACTCAACGGCCAGGATGAGCTCCTTAACCTTGCGGGTGATGGTGCGGTTGTCGGTCCACTGCTCGTTCAGCTTGACTAACTGCTGGGTAATCGTAGAACCACCCTGGATTGGTCCTTTGCCGAACACGTCATTGAAACCGGCTCGAGCGATACCACGGACATCGAAGGCTCCGTGCTTATAGAAATCCTTATCTTCGATGGCCACGGTCGCTTGCTTCATGTACTCGGAAATTTGGTCGCTTTCGACCGGAATACGCTTGACGGCGTCGTAATCCTGCCACAGCACGGTTTTGCCGGTGCGGTCGTAATAAGTAATGCTTCCACCCAGGTTGTCACCAGCGATGCCCTTGATCTTGGGCAAGTCCTTGCGGAAGTAGGCAAATACGCCGATGACCAAAAAGAAACAGACAATGATACCGATACCGGTAATCTTGAGGGCCATGACCGCACCTTCGCGGCTGAACCAGTAGGCGGCCAGACGTTGAGGGTGCATGCGATAGGCCAAGCGCTTCCACTTGTTCTTGGGCAGCGTGCTGAGATATGTCGCCCGCGCCAGGGCACGTTCGTGCTTGCTGACGTTGCGTC
Source organism: uncultured Candidatus Saccharibacteria bacterium (assembly GCA_964617895.1). Classification (GTDB taxonomy): domain Bacteria; phylum Patescibacteriota; class Saccharimonadia; order Saccharimonadales; family UBA4665; genus UBA6224. The sequence goes on along the minus strand of CAZTXZ010000015.1, from coordinate 1,479 downwards.
GACTACTGAAATTCTTGTTCAAACTCAAGTTGCTTCCGCGCCTGCCTTGTTGGGTGTGGCGGATAGGGCCAGATTTGCGTTCTGCCATTTTGGTCTCTTACTCCCTCTGTCTGTTGACTACCCCCCAAGTATAGCAAATTTTGCCGAATTCAAGCCCGATTTCGTGTTTGATTTTGCCGCCCCGCAAACAGTTTGCGACCGCCGTTCACTAGGGTATACTTGAGGGCATGAAATTATCCGAAGACTTGCAGTGGCGCGGTTTCGTCAATCAAACGACATACAAAGATCCGTCAGTATTGGACGGTGAGCCGATAACGTTTTATTTAGGCGTCGATCCCAGCTCCGACAGCATGCAGGTCGGCAATTTGGCCATAGTCATGATGGTGCGACATTTCGTTCGTCATGGCCACAAAGCCATCTTGTTGGTCGGCGGTGCTACCGGCATGATTGGCGACCCGGATGGCAAAAAGCAGGAACGCGACCTGTTGACGCTCGAACAAATTGATAAGAATAAAAAAGGTATCGCCGCTCAGTACAAGCAAATCTTGGGCGAATTGCCATTCGAGCTTGTCGATAATTACGATTGGTTCAAAGGCATCGGCTACCTCGACTTTTTGCGCGATGTCGGCAAGCACGTGCCGATGCGCCAAATGCTTGGCCGGGAATTCGTCCAATCGCGACTCAGCGAAGATGGTGCAGGCATCAGTTATGCCGAATTCAGCTATTCGCTCATCCAGGGTTATGACTTTTTGCACTTGCACCGCGAACATGGCGCTTCGCTCCAAATCTGCGGCGCTGACCAATGGGGCAACAGTATCGCCGGCGTAGAGCTGATTCGCCGCATTACCGGCGACGAAGCCCACATTTGGAGTGCGCCGTTGATTATCAATAAAGCCACTGGCATCAAATTCGGTAAAACCGAAGGCGGCGCCGTCTGGCTTGACCCGGCCAAGACCAGTCCTTATGATTTTTACCAGTTTTGGCTGAACGTCGATGACGAAGGCGTCGAAGATTATCTCAAGATTTACACCATGTTGGACAAACCGGCCATAGACGAAGTAATGGCGGAATTCAACGACAACCGCGCCGGTCGGGCAGCCCAAAAACGCTTGGCTTACGAAGTGACCAAAATCGTCCATGGCCAGCAAACCGCCGAAGATGTAGTCGGCGTGACGGCCCGTATATTCGGCAAGGATGAATTTGGCAATGATGACTACAAGGCCATCAAGCGCGTCTTTGCCAGCGTGCCGGTTGACCACGGCATGCCGCTGCTGGAAGCCCTGGTGACACTTGGGTTGGCTGACAGCAACACCGAAGCCCGGAGGTTCGTCGCCGAGGGTGCCATCGCGGTCAATAACATCAAGATTACTGCGGATAAAACCCACCTGGACGATAGCGACTTCCATGAAGATATAATCGTCGTTCGCCGCGGCAAAAACGCCGTCGCCCCAGCCGTCATTGGCCGCGGATTTGACGCCG
>CAZTXZ010000014.1:0-10772 GCA_964617895.1 uncultured Candidatus Saccharibacteria bacterium | reverse complement strand
ATCACTCAGATGCAGGAACTTCTCACTTAGCCCCTCGCGAACTTTTGCGAAGCCCTTTTCGATGGGTTGTGGCAGAGTGTGCCTTGGCTCTTCGGGCGTCGGCTCTTCTTCTTGCTTGACTACGTCGTGGGGCGCCCCATGCTCACGGGTTTCATGGATTTCGGAGGTTGGAGTCGGTGCCTCAACGGTATGTTCGACGGCCGTATTGCCGGCGGCGCGGGGCACTTCAACATCACGTTCATCGCGCAACCTCTCGGGTTGTGCCTCGGGCTCCTTAGCCTCAGGTTTCTCCGTACGGTCTGGCTCGGGGGCGGTAGGCTGCTGGTCGGCTACTTGTGCGATGGGTTCGGAATCGGATGTCTCGGGATTATCCTCGACCACATTACCTATGGGCGTATGACTATCACGATATTCGGCAGCGTCAGCCTGGTCTCGGGCTGCGGCATCTTCATACGGATCAAATCCTGGGTCAGAATAATAATCGACCGGATGTATGTCCGGCTTTACGATATCTTTTTCATTCGGCCATCCGCCGTCAAAACTTGGCATATTCTACAGTGCTTATCAGATTAATAACTAATCCACTTTGAACTCTATGACATTACATTGTATACTATATGGTTATTGTAGTAAAGTATGGTGTTGATACTATCATAAATAATGATTTGGTCTATGCATAATGTCTGAATTACCACCCAGATCACCAGCAGATGTGCTTGATGCCCCACAGGATAGGGATGTTGCCAATGGCAATTTCCCTGATTATTTCACGGGTTCCGACACGGATCTGGACGTCGACGCCCAAGCGGGCGTCCAAGAAGATAGAGAAAATCATACACTCATAGGGAATATCGAAGAGGATGACTCAAAAGTTGATTCTGAAATCGAGCGACCTGATGACACCCAGACCCCGACCGATTCGGACGATGAACCACCCCACGATGAGCCAGAACCAGACCAGGATACAAAGTCGGAGTCTGATGTCGAGACCGACGCAGATGAAGTAGAGGTTGAGTCTCCCAAAGAAGAGCCCGAGCCCGAGCAAACACCCGGGGTTAACGAAGTTGAGCCCGAGGAAGACGACACGGGAGCCAAAATACTAGAAGGGCCCTGGAAGGATGATAGCAAGCCAAAATATGAGTCGTGGATGTTCGAGACGCCTATCAAGGGTATCGACCCGGACGACCGTCATCCCGACCCCAACCGGGAGCATAATGTCACCAAAGGGCCGTGGCCCGACCTCGATACCTTCGACGGGTTAGGCGAAGCGAACACTTGGTCAATCGATGACGCCTTTGATAAGGAAGTGTCTCACGACACACCTGCAAGCCCTGCAGATTTAATAGATGAGACTAATTGGATGTCTGATCAAGCTGCCGACTTGTCTGGGCCGGATGGTGCGGACGACGTGGCCCGGACTTTGGTTGTCGATGCTGTCGACAGTCAAGGTGGCGAAAGTGACCAGGATGCGACGATGGACTCGTCTGATGACTCGCAAAACCCGACGGGTGATGGTGGGGATGAGCCGAATTCGGGAGGCGAAGGCGGTGATGGTGGGGATGAGCCACCGAGCAATGGTGACTCTGGCATGGAAGACCCCGAAGGCGACGATAACAATGAAGGTGACGATGACGGCGAGGATGGTGAGGACGGCGCAGAAGATGCTCCCGCTACGCCCATGACTCACGCGGATGTCGTCAAGGCTCTATCGGGCATACTTACGGAGCGGGATCCGGAACGGGCCGGGGAATTGTCTCAGCGCTTCTGGGAGGAGTTTGATGAGAGAGGCCTCACGACGGTTGATGGTGATGAGATTATACGACCTATCTCCGAGAATGTGGATACCACTGCCGAGTTTGAGTTTGACGATGGGGACGAGGAGTCTGAGGAGTTGGGTGAGCTCGATGGAACGGACGAAGAGATCGCCGAAGTGGTAGAGGAAGAACCCGAACTGACCCCCGCCCAAGCGGAAATGGCACGGATTTGGTCAGAATTGGAATACAGTGGTCCACTTGATGAGCATAAATTGAATGAATATCCGACAGACTCGATCGCCGCACGAAAGCTCAAACTCGATGCAGCAATATTCGAGAAGCAGCAGTTGGAGCTAGATAGCAGAATGTTCCCCGAGCGTCGGTCCGCTAACGAAGCGCGTCTGGATGAGCTGAATGACCAATTGGCCCAGTTCGGGGCAATGCGCCGTGCAAAAAATATATTCACGGCAAGATTCGCGGACGAAACATATGTCCAATTTACCCCTGAGCAGCTTGACCATCTGCGAGAAATCGCTGTTGGGCAAATGCTCGAGTTGGATCCGCGTCGGTCCGGTTCGGCTGAGCGTTGGGATGTGCTGCAGCAACACATAGACAGTATTGATCGCACGCGCCAAATTTGGCAAGAGGTCGTGACGAGTAAGCAGCCGCTCCAAAGGGCTCTGCAATTGGGACGAAAAGCTATAGAAAGTGCCATGGCGCGCGGAGACGACGGCCGTATGAGACGTGCTGAGGGTTTGCTGAGTGAGACGGAAGCGATATTGCGCAACATGCACGAAGGCCCAATGCCTTATATGCCGCAACCAGGTCATGTAGGCAGACGGGTGGCTGGATCGCTCAGGGGTAAGCGGAGCCGTGCTGATGCCGATGGATCTGCCTTCGTAAAGGTAACTACCGTGGAATATACCGAGAGTCCAAAGGAACGTTCGCTGAGGAAGCGGGCACATAATGACAAATTGGAGCAGGATCTCCAAAAGATCGAACGCGCCAGACGGCAGCAAGTGGCGGGACGACGCAAAGCCGTCAAAGAAGCCATGGACCAGGGCGACAAAGCGCTGGGAGAAGGTATCATCGGCCCAATCAGGGGGAAGGGCAATGCGCCAAAGGGATACGCCAAGAATGTCCGAGAGTTTGGGTCTAACCGTCCGGCCCGACCTCGTCTAGGCAGCTCTGAGTGGAGAGAGGCGCGTCGAGAGCATGCAACAGCAGTCAGGAATCTTCACGATGCCCAAAGAGAGGTCCGTAAGGCCCGCGCGTCACTGAATAAGCATGAGGCGGGTAACCGGGCATTGGGCCTGGTGCCTTGGCTTGGGGCAGTGTTGGTGCCAGATACTGTCCTGGCTCAGGCGCGGCTGGAAGATGCCATAGCAGCCCGCGACAATGCCGCTCGGAACCCCCTGTTGCGTCTACCCCCGAAGATAGGCCGATACATAGGGTAAGGCCAGATTATTTAGCATGAAATCCGCACCCTTCGATTTATCCCCTGACTCTGTCGGCGCCAAGCCGGATTATCCGGCCTATGATTTTGAGACGCCTTTCGATTCACCGGACTATCATCCAGACGATGATGTAGCTGCAATCGAGCAGGCCGAGCAGCGTGCCTCTAGCGAGAGACATTCGCCCATAGGGGGCATTATCCCCGATGAAGCAGCCGATGATGCTCTGGCCGTGCACGATGTCGCGCCTGCCGTTCCAGCCGACCATGTTTCGATCGAACCGGTAATCGAGCCGATAGACAGCAAATGGAACGAACCCGACGATACGCCGGCTGCCTTCACCGAATATCCTGAAGCTAGCGATAGTTCAGGCTTTGCGGTCTGGGAGAACAACGAAGCGCCACAGGATGCAGAACCAAGCGAAGGAAATGGTGGGTTTGATGGCCTTGATGGTCCCGGCGATGGCGGATCCGATGGTCCTGGCGATGACGAAACGCCCGATAATCCCGATGACGACGAACCGAATGAAGACGAATCCGAACCGTCAAGTAACGAGGCGGACACGTCGGCTACACGCCCAAATGACGATAGGGTAATCCTAGACGATTCTCTAGAGCTAAACGTTCCCACATTGGAGGAAATGATGACCGAGATGAGTGATAATCACCAAACGCTCAAAGACATCCCGCTTGGGAAAGTTGGCTTCATGGAAATCGAAGAGCCTGAATTCGGTAACTCGAACGAACCCCTTGGTACCACTAGGCGATTTGCCGAACGTATTCGAGGGCTCGAGCAGAACGAGATTATGCTATGTGCCGGTCAGTTTGCCCTGATGGCTTCCGGGGTGCGGCAGTCAGAAGCGGACTTCAAAGAGATTCCGGCTTTCGCCGAGGGGCGCGAGCATTCAGGGCACGGAGTGGTGTTTGGCAGATTAAACATCGAAACCATGGAGTACCCGCCCATAACGACTTTCGTGGCGATGAAACCCTATGATGACCGTCCAAAAGATAATAACCTTGGTGCAAGACCGGCCTGGTCGGTCGCCCATGACTGGGCCACCAATCAGTACCTGCGTCGGCTCAGTACCAGCGGTGCGTATGAGCCGATAGGCGTGTGGAGGACTGACGATACATATTTTGTCCCCGGTCTTGTTACTCGCTTCAATGAGCGCTCGCTGTCATTGGACAATCTGTTAGGTGATAGGGCGCCAGTAATAGACGAGAATGGCGAGATTGACATAGACATGACACAATCGCGCGCCAGGCGAGCCTTGCACACTGGCCACTTTGGACTTGGTATCGCCAATGGTATTCGTACGACTCACGGTGATGCGGCACCACGGAATTTTGCCACCGATGGTTCACATGTTATTTTCAACGATGTGACTACGATACAGCCCTTCAGTACGACTCGCAGAAAGAACGAGGCAAGGGCAGTAGAAGATATGATCAAGTTCGTGAGTATGTCCATACATCCCGACTTGGCACCTCCGGAGATGCGAAAGTTGACAGGTGCGGCATTGAAGGAACAAGAGTTTCGTTCAGCACTCTACGGGTCATACCTAGTCGGCGTAGCGCTAGGTGCTGAGCGAGCCGGTTATTCGAAATCGGATGGAGTAATGGTGCCGGAATCTACCCACGAGCAGATTATCGATCGATTCGTGCAAAAATACGTGCCCAAGGCATAAAACTGCAAGTGTGTGAGTGAAGCCGTGTGGTTGGGAGGGAGAAATTGTGGGAGGTTTTAAAGTGTTTTGTCGATCGGCTGATCAACCATTCAAATCTCAAACGTTTCTCTAACGACCGCCACACGGCTTGCCCCCAGACCCCAACGATCGCTCGTTGGCCTCTTGATGTCTGGAGGACTTTTCGTCCGTCGATGTTCAACTTATTGGTGGATGGTGCTCGGGCGTTATCCGCTCCGATTGTGTTGTGCTTCATTGGTTGACGAGAAGGCGTAGGAAAGTAGCGACGGCCAGAGTTCCGCGCCAAAGAATTCCAACAACGTCGGTGACCAGGTCGGCTGCCCTTGCGGGCTGGCCGCTAAAGACCATGACCACCACCACGCCGACGAAGATCCAGAAAGCAATCTTGATTATCTTCTTGGCTAGGTCCATGCTCTCACCTCCAAAGGTGCGAATCTGTCAGTTCCCGATGAACTTGACGAACTGCCTAAACCGTAGCATCGTATCGGGCATTGTGTCAATGAATTACCTCTGTTAGAATGGGTTGATATGACAGCTCAGGAAATTCGTCAAAAGTATCTGGATTTTTGTAAGCAGAACGGCCACGCCGTGATTCCGCGGGCGCCGCTGGTACCCAAGGACGATCCGACCACGCTGTTTACTGGCAGCGGCATGCAAGCCCTGATGCCATTTTTGTTGGGGCAAACCCACCCCAAGGGTACGCGCCTGGCCGACAGTCAGACTTGCCTGCGCGCGCAGGATATCGAAGAGGTAGGCGACAACCGTCACACCACGTTCTTCGAAATGCTCGGCAACTGGAGCCTGGGTGATTATTTCAAGGCCGAACAGTTGCCCTGGTTCTTTGATTTCTTGACCGAGGTAGTTGGGCTGGACCCGAATCGTTTATATGTGTCGTGCTTCATCGGCTATGAATCTAACGGCATCCCGCGCGACGAAGAAAGCGCCAAGATCTGGAAGGATTTGTTCCATGGCGCGGGCATCGTGGCCGAGACGCAGGATATCGGTAGCGAGGCCGATGGTGCCGACAAGGGTATGAACGAGCACGCCCGCATCTTCTACTATGATGCCAGCAAGAACTGGTGGTGGCGCGGAGACAAGATTGATGACATGCCCGAAGGCGAGCCGGGCGGCCCCGACAGCGAGGTTTTCTACGAATTCGACTTCATTGAGCATGATCCAAAATACGGCGCCAAGTGTCACCCCAACTGCGACTGTGGCCGCTATATGGAAATCGGCAACAGCGTGTTCATGGAATACATCAAGACGGCCGACGGTTTTGCCAAGCTGCCCAAACAAAACGTGGATTTTGGCGGCGGCCTGGAACGCATAGCCGCGGCCGCGCTAAATAACCCCGATGTTTTTGAGATTAGCCTACTCAAGCCCATCATCACCAAGCTCGAGGAAATCTCCAGCCAAAATTACGACAGCCACACCGAAAGCATGCGCGTCATCGCCGATCACTTACGTGCCGCAACGTTCTTGGCGGTGGACGGCGTGGTGCCCAGCAACAAAGAGCAGGGCTACGTCATGCGTCGCTTGCTGCGCCGGGCAATCCGGTTTGCTTTCGAGCTGGGTGTGGAACAGAATTTTTTGGAGCAAATCGTCCCGGTAATCGCCGACCTGTATCACGCGGATTTCCCCGAGGTTGCCGAACACCGCGAAGAAGTCATCGCCGTACTAGTCAAAGAAGAGAAAGTCTTCCGCCAAACCCTTCGCAAAGGCATCCGAGAGCTTGAGAAGCTCAAAGATAACGGTTTGACGGGTTCGGAGTTGTTCAAGTTGTACGATACTTACGGCTTCCCGGTGGAATTGAGTGTCGAGGAGGCATTCAAACAAGATATAAAGGTGCCTGATAACTGGCGCGAGGAGTTCGATGCACACATGACTGAACAGCGACAGCGTTCACAGACCGCCGCCAAGGGCGTGTTCAAGGGCGGGCTGGGCGGCAAGACCGACCAGCACAAGAAGTACCACACCGCCACGCACCTGATGTACCAGAGTCTGCGAACAGTCTTGGGCGATCACGTGATTCAGCATGGCTCAAATATCACCGAGGAGCGCCTGCGCTTTGACTTTAGCCACCCAGACAAAATGACCCCCGAGCAAATCAAGCAAGTCGAGGACCTGGTCAACGAACAAATCGACAAGGACCTGGTGGTGACCTGGGAAGAGCACCCGACCAGCAAAGCAATCGAGGAATTACACGTGCTAGGCGCATTCGGCGACCGTTACGGCGATGTTGTGAAGTGCTACCGAATGCAGGCCAAGGATTCTGACAAGCCATTCAGCTTTGAGATTTGCGGCGGTCCGCACGTTAACCACACGGCTCAACTGGCCGAAGGCGGCAAGCACTTCAAAATCGTCAAAGAAGAATCCTCCAGTGCCGGCATCCGCCGCATCAAAGCCGTCTTGCGATAGACCGCGCAGTATCTCGGCACAATAAATAAGACACCCGCACGGGTGTCTTATTTATTGTGCGCTATATGATTGGTTTACTCGGTTTTTCGAGGGAAAGCGCTCATTGGCGGTTCGGCGTAAGCGTACCATTCCTCCATCGCTGGGGTTTGGTCAATCATGCCTGCATGGGGCCTGGTCAGTTCGGCTGCGATCTGACGATCCAGGGTTCCATCCACGGCGTCGACTATACGGCGGAAGGCTGCAAAGGTTTTTGCGTCCGAGGCGGCGTATAGTTTATCGACAGTGGATCGTAAACCATCATGCTTCTCAAGTTTCAGATCGTGAGGTATCGGTCCGGACGGCGTCCTAGGGCTACTGTATGGAGGTGTTGGATCGAGGTCATGGTACTCAACCGGTATAGGCATTACGGTCGTGCTGAGGGCCTGCTCGGCCAGGAAAGCCGGTATGTTGGACTTCTTGAATGCTTCGAAGTCGTTGACCGGTTTCTCGGTAGTTTCCGTCGATAGTACGACATTTGCTCCAAGTAGTGCCAGAGAACCGCCGCTTGGTGCGCGTCGTTCGACTACGTCTGCGGCGCCGCCCTCAAAGAACTTGAGTGGACCGTCACTACTATTAACCTTTGGCATTTTATAACTCCTGGTGCCATCAGGGGATGGCGAATGTTATTAAATCATGTAATCTTGCCTAGGAAATTCCCGATTTCTTTCCGGAACTTGATAGGTAAGCCGAATGTGTCTACAGATGCAGCGTGCATTCCGAACCACATTATATCACCAAAATGTCAAGTTTTCAAGCCCTTTTGTGAAAATAATCACAGCGCGAACTAAAATTTGTGGTTTAATGTCGGGCAAACACGTACGATTCTTTGGCTACAAGAACTACTCCTCAAACTTATAATCGTGCTAGAATAAGACGCATATGCTTGAACCTATCAAAGCTCTGGGTCGTTCGGCCGCAACGCGTGCCGGCACCGCCGCGCGCAGCGCACTGACAGCGGCTGGCAAACTCAAATCCAACGAAGAAGAATACATCGTCGGGCTAGACATTGGTACTGAGGTAGTCAAGGCGCTAGTGGGCCGGGTGACGCCCGAGGGCGACATCGAGGTCATTGGCGTCGGGCGCCAGCACCAAAAGCTCAGCGACATGCAGGCTGGTGCTATCGCTGATATCGTCAGCGTGGTCCAGAATTGCGACAAGGCATTGGGCCAGGCCGAAGAACAGGCTGGCGTCAGTGCCCGGACGGCCGTGATCGGCATTGCCGGAGAGCTGGTTAAAGGCACCACCACCACGGTGCGCGTGACCCGTAAACAATCCAACAAACAGATCGATATCGAGGAAATGGAGCGCATCATCCACGTCGTGCAACAGCGCGCCGAGCTGCGTGCCAAGCAACAATTAGCCGTCGAATTGGGCGGCAAGGAAGTCGACGTGCGGCTGGTCAACAGTGCCCTTGTCAGTATCGAAATAGATGGTTACCCGGTAACCAACCCGATTGGTTTCCAGGGTAAGGACGTCGTGGTGCAGCTATACACCGCCTTTGCGCCAATGATTCACATCGCCGCACTAGAACGGACGGCGCAAGAGCTTGACCTGGACCTGCTGGCCGTCGCCGCCGAACCGTTCGCGGTGTCCCGGTCGGTCATCGGCAACAAACAGAGCGGTAACTTCAGCGCCATCCTGATGGACGTCGGTGGTGGTACGACCGATATTGCCGTAATCAACGACGGTGGCGTTCAGGGCACCAAGATGTTCGGCATCGGCGGTCGGGCTTACACGCGCGCAATCGAGCGGGGTCTGGGAATCGAATTCGACGAGGCAGAACACCTCAAACTAGCGCTTGGCGAAGGTACAGTACCCGCCCAGAAGAAAAAAGAGGCCGACGAGGCTCTCGACAAGACAGTCGAGGTCTGGACAAGCGGAGTCGAACTGGCCCTGAGCGAATTCGACCAGTTGGATCACTTACCTCACCGGATGTTCCTCTGTGGTGGTGGCTCCAGCCTGGACGCGTTGGTAGACGCGCTGGAAAAGACCGAGTGGTATCGCACGCTGCCGTTTACCCGCAAACCATCCGTTCATCACATTCGCCCAGACCAAGTGGTCGGCATTACCGACAAGACCGGCGACGTGACCGATCACACCTTCATTACCGCGCTCGGGCTACTCAGGGTCGGGCTCGATACGTTACAATTCACAGAGAACGACTCCGGGTCGATTCGCGATAAGATCGACAGGATGCTCCAGGTATAAACTATGGCTAACACACAACCCAACAAAGAGACGATTTATGTAGATGTCGATGATGAAATAACCAGCATCATTGAGAAGGTCCGGAACAGCAGTGGCCGCATCATCGCCCTGGTATTGCCCAAACGGGCCGCGACGCTGCAGAGCGTCGTCAACATGAAGCTACTCAAGCGCAGTGGCGAGCAGGCCAACAAGCAACTTGTGTTGATTACCACTGAGGCCGGATTGTTGCCACTAGCCGGCGCCGTCGGTTTGTATGTTGCCGATTCGTTGCAATCCAAGCCCGAAATTCCGCCAGTACCAAATCGGGTAGCCCCGAAAGGCGAGGACGAGGTGGTACTGGATGACGAAGAATACACCGCCGACAATGCCGGCGACCAACCGGTCGGAGTGCTGGTAGATAAGTCCGGCACCGGTCTGGTGATTTCCTCGAGTGTCGATACCGAGGAAGCCCCCACTACACCTGCCGCCGCTGCTGCCGCGGCCGTCAAGAGCAAAGCTGGCGCACTTGCCAAGAATAAGAAACTCCGCGTACCCAACTTCAATAAGTTCCGCATGATGCTGGCCCTCGGTGCGCTGGGTGTCCTGCTCCTAGTTGGGCTTATTTACTACCTGGTCGCCCTGTTGCCGAAGGCGCAGATTGAGATATCGACCAACGCCCAAGACGTCAACAGTAGCCTGGATGTGTCGTTAGATACCACCGCCTCCAAGGTCGATGTCGCAAAAGCTATAGTTCCGGCCACGGCCGTCCAACAGCAAAAGACCTATACCAAGCAAGTCGACGCCACTGGCAAACAAAACCTTGGTGACGAAGCGACCGGCAACGTCGTGATGACGGTCTGTGTAGGCGGCTTTGACCTTCCGAGCGACGTGGCAACCGGTACCGGCATCAGCGCTGGTGGGCAGACTTTCATCACTCAGAAACGGGCGTCATTCAGCCCGGACGGACCAGATCCAGCCAATAGCTGCTATAGATACAAGTCAGGCTCGATCAAAATCACTGCGCAGGCTGCCGGCACTGCCTACAACAAGGATTCCGGCACGACTTTCGCGGTCAACGGCCGGCCTGATGTAACTGCCACCGGCTCGGCCGATGGCGGCACCGACGACATCCGCCAGGTCGTCAGCCAGAGCGATATCGACAATGCCCAAGGTCAGATCAACACCAACGATGCGGCCATCAAGGAGGCCTTGTAC
>CAZTXZ010000013.1:0-11041 GCA_964617895.1 uncultured Candidatus Saccharibacteria bacterium | reverse complement strand
GCAAACGAGATCCGGCCAAACTCTACCATTCGGTTGAATGTAGGCAGCAGTCCCTAGGCACTACTCCCACTCGATAGTGCCTGGAGGCTTGGAAGTTATGTCGTAGACGACACGGTTGATGCCTCGAACTTCACTGATGATGCGGCTCGACATAGTGGCAAGCAAGTCGTGCGGCAAATGTGACCAGTCGGCTGTCATGCCGTCCGTACTACCGACGCAGCGGATAGCGGCGACTTGTTCGTAAGTCCGCCCGTCGCCCATGACGCCGACGGATCTGATAGGTAACAGTACGGCAAAGAATTGCCACACATCGGATCGCATGGCGTGGTTGTCTATTTCGTGCCGGACGATGGCGTCCGCTTGGCGTAATACGTCGATGGCTTCAGGAGTTACCTCGCCTATGATGCGGATGGCTAGGCCCGGGCCGGGGAACGGCTGGCGCTGGACTATCGTATCGGGCAGGCCTAGTGCGCTGCCCAGCTGCCTTACTTCATCCTTGAATAATTCGCGCAAGGGCTCTATCAATTTCAGGTTCATTTTTTCTGGCAAGCCGCCGACGTTGTGGTGGGATTTTATGGTGACCGATGGGCCGTTGACCGAAACGGATTCGATGACATCCGGGTATAGCGTGCCCTGGACCAGGAATTTAGTATTAGGGGTCTTTTTGGCTTCGGCATCAAAGACGTTGATGAATTCGTTGCCGATGATCTTGCGCTTTTGCTCGGGGTCGGTCACGCCGGCGAGCTTCTTGTAGAAAGTGTCGGCGGCCCGGACCGGGCGAACGTTCAGGCCGATTTCTTCGTACGCGTCCAGGACTTGCTCGTATTCGTCCTGTCTTAACAAGCCTGTATCGACGAAGATGCATGTTTGTTGGTCGCCGATGGCGCGATTAACGAGCGTGGCGGCCACGGAAGAATCGACACCGCCGGAAAGGGCGCAGATGACATTGGCATCGCCAACGGTCTCGCGGATCAGCGCTATTTGTGAATCCAGTATCGACTCGGCGGACCAGTCACCGCGAAAGCCGCACAAGTCAAAGAAGCTGCGAAGGATATTCCTGCCTTCTTTGCTATGAGCGACTTCAGGGTGAAATTGGAGCCCAAAGAGTTTCCGCTCGACGTTTTCCATGGCGCAGATGATGCCGCCGCTCTTGGCTGTGACATCGAAGCCGTCGGGTACCTTGGTAACATGGTCGCCATGGCTCATCCAGATGGTGCTGTCGTCCGCCTTGCCGTCAAATAGCGCGCTGTCGCCCTCCACGGTCAACTTGGCGTTGCCATATTCGCGGGTATTTGAAGCCTCGACGACTCCGCCGAGGGTTCGGGCGATTAGCTGCATACCGTAACAGATGCCCAGTACCGGCACTTTCTGTTCCAGCAGTTTTGGATCAAGCGATGGCGCATCCGCTTCGTAGACCGAGTTAGGGCCGCCCGACAGTACGATGCCGAGTGGCTTGTGAGCCATGATCTCATCGACGCTGCTGCGATACGGCAGGATTATACTGTAAACCCCAAGTTCGCGGCTGGCGCGGGTAATCAGCTGCGTATACTGAGAACCGTAATCAAGGATGACCAGTGTCTGCTGTTCGCCAGACTTCATCTTAATAATTTTTACCCGGGTTGGTGATGAATAAGTCGTGCGGGTGGCTCTCGGTCAGGCTAGCCTGAGTAATCTGCATGAACTCTGCCGTCTGCCATAGTTCGGCCAAATTCTTGGCGCCGACATAATACATGCCGGAATGAATGCCGCCGACCATCTGGTCAATCAGCTCCTTGACTGTGCCAGAGCAGGGTACGAGCCCTTCGACACCCTCGGCCACTAGCACGTCGCCTTGGTAACTCTTGCCGTGGAATTCGTCCTCGCTGCTTATCTTCAGACCTTGTTCCATGGCCGCGATCGAGCCCATGCCACGATAAGTCTTGAACGTGTAGCTGTCCGATCCATCGATGATGTCCTGGAAACGCCCCGGCACGTGCTCGGGAGCCAGCTTGACGACATGGCCGGGTGACTCCTCGGTTGCGGCAAACATGCGTCCCATCATGACTGTCGAAGCGCCGGCCGCCAAAGCCTTCATGGCGTCACCAGAATAAATAATACCGCCGTCGGCGATGACCGGGACGGCGGCGTGCTTGGCGATACTGACGGTGTCGAGAAGGGCGGTGAACTGCGGGACGCCCATGCCCGACACGACTCGTGTCGAACAAATGGCGCCCGGACCCATGCCGACACGCAAACCATCGGCGCCGGCGTCGATGAGCGCTTGAGCGCCTTCGCTGGTTGCGATGCTACCGGCAATGACGTCGACCTTGAAGTTCTTCTTGATGTAGGTCAGGGTGTCGATGACCTTCTTGGCGTAGCCGTGGGCCGAATCGACGACGATGACGTCTACGCCCGCCTCTACTAGCTTTTCGACCCGTTTCTCAAAACCGGCGCTCGAACCGACGGCCGCTCCGACGAGCTGCTTGGCATCCTTGACTTTGCGGACCTCAGCGGCCTGGTCGTCGATGGTGAGGTTGCGGTGGATGATACCGATACCGCCGAGTTTGGCCAGGGCAATGGCCAGTTCATGCTCGGTCACCGTGTCCATAGGCGCGGACACAAATGGATTCTTGAGTTTTATGTTTTTGGTCAGTCGGGTGTCTAGGGCGATCTCGGATCGATCGAAACCGCTATAACCGGGCTTTAGTAGGACGTCGTTGAATGTGAGCGCAAGAGATAGTGTTGTGTTATGCATACGCTAGTTTAGTATGGGCCGGAGCGTGGTGTCAAACCGACCGAGCAGATGATCGACGCGTGGTACCATGTCGATATGCCACATATTCACACCGCTCCAAATCAGCACGACATGACCGTCAGTGCGTACATCGTACGGCTGGATCAGGACGAACCATTAGGTCTGGTGCACATGCATCGCAAACACAACAAATTGCTACAAATTGGTGGCCACATCGAGCTTGACGAGACGCCGTGGCAATCATTGGTTCACGAAATCGTCGAGGAGAGCGGTTATGATCTTGCTCAACTCACGCTACTCCAGCCGGACGAATCGATTCCGGATATCAGCGGGATGATTATCCACCCGGTTCCATTCATGGTTAATACTCACAAAGTTGGCGATCAACACTACCACTCGGATATGGCCTATGCTTTTGTCACGCATGAGTTGCCGAATGGAAATCCAGCCAGCGGCGAATCACAGGACTTGCGCTGGCTGAACCTGGATCAACTCTTAGAAATGGCCGCCCACGATAATGCCAAGATTTACGAACTGGTCATGACCCGTTATCTCAAGTCCTATCACCGCGTACCGACCAGTCTTTTTTCAACTGATAAGCCTACGTCCAGCTCCATGTAATATCCGGTTATCGCGTATACTGTATCTGTGACAGAACAGGTGAAGCGTAAACTGGTCGAACTGCCGAAACAGCCTGGCGTGTATTTCCACAAGAATGCCAGCGGCGAGATTATTTATGTTGGCAAAGCAGCGGTGCTAAGAAACCGGGTGCGTCAATATTTCCAGCAAAGCCGGTCGCGTGACCCGAAGACCGAGGCGCTGGTCCAGGAAATCGCGGACATCGATTGGATGGTCGTCGACAGCGAGCTTGAGGCCCTGTTTCTTGAAGCCGAGATGATTCGTCGGTACATGCCGCAGTACAACATCCTGCTGCGGGATGACAAATCGATGAGCTACATTCGCGTCGATTACGACAGTGACTACCCGACGGTCAGTACGACTCGCCGGCCGCTTGATGACGGTGCCCGCTATTTCGGGCCGTACCTCAGCACGCTCAGTGTCCGAAAGGCCCTGAAGATTTTGCGCAAGATATTCCCATTCGCCACACGGCGCGTCGTCGGTCAAAAACGTGCGACGCTGCATTATCATCTAGGACTCGACCCGGGGCTCGAGGAGGGCAGGACTAGCCTCCAGGATTATCGCGCCAACTTGCGCAAGCTCATGGCCGTCATCGAAGGCAAGTGCACCAGCATCATCAAGGAGTTGGAGCGCGATATGAAGCGGGCGTCCAAACATCACGACTTCGAAGCTGCCGCCAAGCTGCGCAATCAGGTCTTCGCCCTGCAAAACTTGGGTCAGCAAGTCGTCTTTAGTGACAAGGAATTCTTGGACATCAGCAAGGACCACGCCCTGTCGGAGTTGGTCGAGCTACTTGGGCTCCAAGGTTTCCCCAGGCGCATCGAAGGCTACGATATCTCGCACATGCAGGGCAGCGACGTCGTCGCCAGCATGGTGGTATTTACTAATGGCGTCAGCGACAAAGGCCAATATCGCAAGTTCAAGACCAAGCGCAACATCAATGATGATTTCGCGAATATGCACGAGACGATTTCGCGCCGATTGAGCGAGCGGAACATCAAGGCCTGGGGCAAGCCGAGCCTAGTACTTATTGATGGCGGCAAGGGCCAACTGGACGCTGCTATTCGCGCGCGTGACGAATTGGGGCACGATAAAATACCCTTCGTAGGACTCGCCAAGCGGGAAGAGCAGGTAGTCATCCATAAGCTCGGGAGCAATGTATCGTTGAATGAAGCGGCCCTTTACACTCTCGGTGGATTCATGACCGTCAGCGACGATTTCATCTTGCTGAATGTACCGCACAGCAGCAACGTCGTAAAACTGCTGCAACGAATCCGCGACGAGAGCCATAGGTTCGCCGTCAGTTATCATTCGGTACTTAAGGTCAAGCGCCAGACGGCCTCACTGCTCGACGACATCCCGGGCGTCGGACAGACCACCAGGACGAAGCTGTTGAAGTCCTTTGGCTCAGTAGCCGCGATACGCTCCGCGACGCCAGCAGAACTTGCACAGGTCATCGGCGTGGCTCGGGCCAAGCTGGTTTATTCTTACTTGGTCGAATCGTATAAATCCAAATAGCCGTCCTGGTTTGATATACTCTAGAGCATCTATGCCAGATATTGACGATATGTTTACGGTTGACTTTTTTGTCGGCAATCGACGACGTTTGCGAAAATCTATCCCAAGCGATTTGCCAATCGTTGTGACGGCCAACGGCCTGCTCCAACGGGGAGCTGACAGCACGTATCAATTCTCGCAAGACGCCAATTTCTGGTACCTCACAGGTATAGACGAGCCCGACGTCGTATTGGTAATGGACGGCGAACGCGAATTTTTGATCGTACCGTCGCGCGAAGCGACCCGCGAGGCCTTCGATGGCGCGGTCGACCTGGCCACACTGACCCGGCGCTCCGGTGTCAGCGATATCCTGGACGAAATAAATGGCTGGAACCGGCTCGATGGTCTGCTGACCAATAATCCGGCGCTGGCTACCATGGCCAACGCGCCGACATATATTCCAGAGCTTGGTATGTACGCCAACCCGGCTCGTGCCCGTCTGCTCGAACGCTTACACAAACATGTCGAACAAGTAACCGTGACCGACATCCGCAAGGAGCTGGCGCGGCTCAGGATGATCAAGCAGCCGGGTGAGCTAGCGGCCATCCAGTCGGCCATCGACATTACTAGCGAGACGCTAGGCACGGTTACTACTCCGGCGCGCATAAAGCGCTATGGCCATGAATATCAGCTAGAGGCGGCCATTACTTTTGGTTTCAGGTCGGCCGGCGCCAGCGGGCACGCCTTCGAGCCAATCGTCGCCGGCGGCAGGCGGGCCTGCACGCTCCACAATGTGGCCAACACGGCCCCATTGGCACCCAACGAGTTGATCGTCTGTGATGTTGGGGCCGAAGTGTCGCACTACGCCGCCGACATCACCCGTACCGTCTGCAAGGGCAAACCCACCCAGCGTCAGCGCGATGTCTACGACGCCGTACTTGAATCCCAAGCCTACGCGCTCAGCTTGCTTCGGCCGGGCATCAAGCTGCACGCCTACGAGCGTAACGTTGCCAAATTCGTCGGTCGCCAACTGAAGCAACTGGGGCTCATAACGGCCCTCGACCACGACAGCATCCGCAAATATTTCCCGCACGCGACGTCGCATTTCTTGGGCCTGAACGTCCATGACGTCGGCGACTATGAGCAACCGCTCCATGCCGGTACGGTACTGACTTGCGAGCCGGGCATTTATATTCCCGAAGAAGCGATTGGCGTGCGCCTGGAAGACGACGTCCTCATCACGGCTGGTGGCCACGAGGTTATGTCGGCCGCTTGCCCAAAAACACTCAACTGATAAAATGGATAAAGCATGAAACACCCACTGAGTCGCCTATTGCTGCGATGGTTTGTATGTAGCCTAGGCCTTTGGATAGCAGCCGGATTTTTAGATGCCAGCATCACCTACGACAACATCGGCGCGATCATCATCGCCGGTTTGCTGTTGGCGCTCATCAACATTATCATCAAACCTTTGCTAGTCATCTTGTCGCTGCCCGCCATATTATTGACGCTCGGCCTATTCATGATAATCGTGAATGGTGCCACGGTATATCTGGCGAGCAAGGTCTACACACCGCTTCATATCACCAGTTTTTGGGCGGCGGTATTTGCGGGGATGGTAATCGGCCTGGTAAACTACTTGGTATCAGCCATCTTGGAGGAGAAAGAGTGAGTATCTATAACTATATTACGATCGTATCAATGGCCCTGTTAACGTTCCTTATCTTGATTCAGACTCGCGGCGCCGACCTAGGGGCCGGCCTCGGTAGCTCAGGCGAAATCAACACGACTCGTCGTGGCACCGACAAGACGATATTCCAGATTACTATCATTACGGCAATCGTCTTCGCGGTTTCATTGCTGCTTGGCGTGATTGTCTAAACCCGAGAAGGATTCTAGCGGCGCATGGCACGGATTGGCTTACGACTCAGGCGGGCAATGAAGCGCCAGCAGCGCCAGGCTAAAGTAGTCGAACGTCAGACTGAGCGCGTGTTGGAGCGCTATTTCTTTGGTCGTCTGGAACGGTTGGTGCGGGTTCGCCGCTTCGTTGCCTCGTGGCTGGTGTTGATGCTACTGCTGATTAGTAGCGTCGTCGTCCAAAACAGCGCCCTCGGCGGCTACTACCAATCCCAACAACCGGTACCGGGCGGTATCTTCCGTGAAGGAATCGTCGGTACTTTTGGCAACGCTAACCCCATTTATGCTACGAGTAGCGTGGATGCTTCGGTATCGCGCCTGATTTTCTCAGGCTTATTCAAGTACGATGACCACAACCGTTTGGTCGGCGATTTGGCTGAGGGTTGGACGACTGACCAAACCCAGCAGGTGTATACCGTCAAGCTGCGTCCGAACTTGCACTGGCAGGATGGCACACCCTTGACCGCGCAGGACGTGGCCTTCACCTATTCCGTCATCCAGAATCCAGATGCCGAGTCGCCCCTACGCTCGAGCTGGGCCGGTATCACGGTCAAGGCTGTGGACGATCGCACGGTACAATTTTTTCTGCCCAATCCGCTCAGTTCTTTCATAGGTAATGTGACGAATGGTATCGTGCCGCGGCATTTACTTAGCGATATACCGATGACGGGCCTGCGCTCGGCGTCGTTCAACACGCAGGCACCGATTGGCGCCGGTCCGTTCCAGTGGCACGACATTCGGATAAGTGGTGGCTCTCCGCTGGATATCCAAGAAAAAATCGCACTGCTACCATTCGACGGTTATTGGGAGGGTGCCCCCAAACTCAAGACCTTCACGCTACACGTCTTTGCCAAGGAAAGTGACATGCTGGATGCCTACCGCGACAACCAGTTGAACGCCATGGCTGGCTTGGAATCTCTGCCGACGGACATCGAAAAGCAGGACAGTACCAACGTTCACCATCTGACGTTCACGGCGGCAACCATGGTGTTTTTCCGAACGAACTCGGCCGTATTATCCGACAAGTCGGTCCGCCAGGCCTTGGTGTTGGCATCCAAGCCAGAGGACATCATCGATCAATTAAGCTATCCGGCACCGCGTGTCGATGAACCGTTCTTGGGCAATCAGTTCGCCTACGATGCCCGTTATGCCCAAAAGACTGGCGATATTAAGCAAGCCGCCAAACTTTTGGATGAGGCAGGCTGGAAGCGCGGCCCGAATGGCATTCGGGCCAAAGGTAACCGACCGCTAGCGTTTACCATCACGGCTGCCAAGACCGGCGAAAACACCATGATCGTACGGCAATTACAGAAGCAATGGGCCGCGATAGGCGTGGACCTAAGGCTAGATTTGGCAGACGAGGAATCCTTTCACTCGACGTTACTCAGCCATGAGTACGATGCCATCGTCTACGGCATAACTATCGGCGCCGACCCGGACGTTTTCGTCTACTGGGATAGCTCGCAGAATGATATTCGCTCCAATAACCTACTCAACCTTTCGGAATACGATTCTGACGTTGCAGATACTGCGCTCGAAGGCGGCCGGACTCGGACGGGCGATCAATTGCGCCGAGTCAAATACCTGCCTTTCCTGCAGGCCTGGCGTGATGATGCACCAGCGCTTGGGCTGTATCAACCCCATTACATGTACGTGACGCGGGGTGTCGTCTACGGCCTGGAAACGCATCAGCTCAACAGCACCGTGGACCGTTATAGCAATGTCGACAACTGGATGATTCGCACCGCCAAGACTACGAATAACAAATAACTTGCTTTTGCCCGACGTTTTGGCGTACAATGACCCCTGTTCTGGTATGATATGAAACCCCTGTGGTTGATCGCATATCGATCAGCGCGAGTGGCGGAATTGGTAGA
Organism: uncultured Candidatus Saccharibacteria bacterium; assembly: GCA_964617895.1. GTDB lineage: Bacteria > Patescibacteriota > Saccharimonadia > Saccharimonadales > UBA4665 > UBA6224. The sequence continues at coordinate 2,377 of CAZTXZ010000013.1, read as the reverse complement.
CGCGCTAGTTTCAGGTACTAGTGGTAGCAATATCGTGGAGGTTCAAGTCCTCTCTCGCGCACCAAAACAACCAAGCGACCCAGCCGGGTCGTTTTGTTGTTTTGTAGCCGAGGACTTGAACCGATAGGCGTTAACAGCTAGTGACTGTTAACGTTTTACCTGCTTGGCCGACCGAGCAACGCATTGCGAGGGAGCATATATTTCAAGTCCTCCCTCGCGCACAGAAGCTTGCTTCGAGCACGGCGCAGCGGAGAAGGGCGAAGCCCGCTAGTTCCTCTCTCGCGAGAAGAATCAGATACCTTAGGTATTTTTCAATAGCCTATGTCCACAACCGAAACGGCGGTTCGACGAGGTAGCTCAGCAGGAAATATCCTACGACAACGCCGAGAATATCGAAGAATATATCAGAGAAAGAATTCTGCCAGGTCTCATAACCAAACTCGATACCGACCTTGGCGAGTAGCGGTGACAAGACGAATATTTCCAATGGTTCCCAGGCAATCATTGCTCCGAGGGCAATCCAGGGGTTGATAAACCAGCCCATTACTACTCCGGTCACCAAGTGAACAATGCTCCAGCCATCAAAAATTGCGCTGTTGCGATGATGGATTCGGTTCATTGCTTCACCTTAGCGTATATGGGGTGGAAATGCCAATGCTAAAACCGCAGGCGGTATGATATGATTAGGCATAAGCATGTTCAGGTTGAAATACAGGAGCTGAAGTCGTGAGCAAGATTGGTCACTATTTGCAGGAGCACGTAACAGGCGAGGTAATCACGTCGGCGGATGCGCGACGATTCTTTTCGACCGATGCCAGCATCTTGTCGGTGGTGCCGGCCCTAGTGGTATACCCTCACGATGAAAATGACGTTCGTAAGGTAGCGCGCTTTAGTTGGCAGTTGGCCGAACGCAACCGTATCATCCCCATCACGGCCCGCGGTAGCGGCACCGATCTGGGTGGCGCGGCGTTGGGCCAAGGCATCATTACCGTCTTCCCGGCGCACATGAACCGCATCGTGGAGTTCGACAGCAAATCCGGCAACGTCACTGTCGAGCCGGGTCTTAACTATGGCAAATTGCAGCAGACCCTCATGACACACGGCAGATTCCTGCCGCCATTCCCGTCGTCTATAGAGTATTCGACCATCGGCGGAGCGATTGCCAACAACGCCAGCGGCGAAAAATCGGTCAAATACGGCGACACCCGTGGATTCGTCAAGAGCCTGCGTGTGGTATTGGCAAACGGTGAGGTCATCGAGACCGGTCGGCTGAACAAGCGCGAGCTGAACAAAAAGCTCGGGCTTGCCACGTTCGAGGGCGAAATCTATCGCTCGCTCGACGGTCTACTAGAAGATAAGCAGAAAGCTATCAGCGCCTTCGGTTTGCCCGTTGGCAAGAACACGGCTGGCTATTTCCTGCATGATGTCAAGCGGCCAGATGGCAGCATTGACCTGACACCATTGTTCGTCGGCAGCCAGGGTACGTTGGGGCTTATTACCGAAGCCACGCTCGAGACCGAAGAACACAATCCGGAAACCACGTTATTTGCCGTGTCATTCGACTCCATTCAGGCCGTACAGCAGGCGATTACCGAACTGCGTGCCATGCCGGAAGTGCCAAGTGCCATCGAAATGGTCGACGGCAAGTTGCTGGAGCTGGTCAACCATGTTTACCCAAGCAAGATCAAGACGCTTGTGCCCAAGCCGTTTCCGACGGCAATCTTACTGATTGAATTCGACAGCGGTGAGCGCCACCAAAAGAAGGCGACCAAGCGGGCCAAGAAAATCCTCGACAAGTTTGCCACTGGCTATCAGGTCGAGAATGGTCTGGAGGAGCAAAGCCGTTTGTGGAAAATCCGTGAGCTCTCGGCGATGTCGGCGATGCATGCCGATGGTCGTGCCAAGGCGCTGCCAATCATAGATGATGGTGTGGTTCCGCTCAAGCGATTCGCCGAGTATGTCGAAAAGTTATACGAACTGTGCCGTCATTTCAAAGTCCAACCCGCCTTGTGGGGCCGGGCTGGCGATGGCAATATCCGGTTGCAGCCACACCTCGACCTCAATCAGGTTGGTGACCGACAGCGCGCCTTCCGCCTCATGGACGAGTATTACCGGTTGGTCATAAGCCTGGGCGGTACCACCAGTGGCGAATACAATGATGGCCGCTTGCGCGCACCCTACCTAAAGCCGCTTTACGGTGAGGAGATGTACGACATCCTGCGAAAAGTGAAGCAGATATTCGACCCATACAACACACTCAATCCAGGTGTGAAAATCAACGTCAGGCTCGAGGATGTCAGGCCACTGGTCCGCGGTGAGTACGATCATGCGAGCCGCTACGTCCACTTGCCGCGCAGCTGATTGGTTACCCCTTGAG
>CAZTXZ010000012.1:0-11161 GCA_964617895.1 uncultured Candidatus Saccharibacteria bacterium | reverse complement strand
TGAAGGCATTGGAAGCCGAGCTAAGTGTCTGCGAAATGACGGGTGGTGCAGCGTCGATGGTCAGACAACTGTACGAGACGTCGTTAGCGACATCTATATCGGTGTTGAAGTTGTAGACCCCCGAGTTGGTACATGATGTCTTAGAGGGAATGGCCGCCCCGCTGGCAGCCAGGTCGCGCAAGACTGCCACGGCATCATTCAGCCCGCTCTCGGCCGCATAAAACGCCTGTGAGCTCAGCTGCGTGTCCAGCGACTGACGCTGTTCTCGGCGCGATAGCTGCGCCAGACCGAGCACGATTAGGCTGATAACTATCATGAGAACGAACGTCATCATGATGGACACGATACCCTGCTGATTAGATTTCATGGTCTGTATGCTACTCCTCATCGTGTTACTCCGCTACCCGTTGTTGTACCGTCGTGGCAATTACCGATGAGGCACAGAACTGCGAGCCAGATGAACCCCCGCAGACTTCGGCATCCCAGTTGCTGGTCGAGCCCGTGACAGTTGGCAGGAACAAGACATCATCCCCGAATAATACGCGGGCCCGTATGGAATACGTATTGTTGGCACCAGGCGTAACGGTCAGCGAACTCAACCGCATGTTCGCACCAAGCAGATCGTGTTCGTTCGACGCCAGGGCGGCACTGCCGTTAACATCTCGGGGCGTGGCCGCCTGGCAGCTCGAACCGACCGTCTTTATCAGACCGTGAGGCGCCTGGTGATTAGCAGCGTTGTAGGCCGGTCCGACCTGATAGCCGACATGATAACTATAAAGTGTGTTGCCGACGCAGATACCCTGCAGGCCGCTGCCACCCGTCAGTCCGGTGGTAACAGTCTGGCCGAACTGAATATTCTGGGCTATGTCGTTGACGATGGAACGGGCTACCTGTTGGGTGTTGGTCGTCGTCACGCTCTTGAAGTAATCACGACTGAATCTCAGCACCCCCACCGTCATGACCAACAGGATGACCGAGAAGACGCTGGTAGCAACCATGAGCTCAAAGATGGTGAATCCCTGCTGCCCCTGTGATTTTCGCGAATGTCGGTTAGCCATCATTAAATCCCACAATTATTCAATGTCATTATCCGCAAATCGACCGACAGCTGGCGCCCGCTACCCCCGATAGTAACCAGACCAAACTGGTTACCGCCGCCCTGAAAGCAAATCCTGATGCCACCGGCCGGATTCTTGGTCGGACTTCCGAGCGCACTGTTAAGTTGCCCTACCAGTCCACCCAGAGGAGCGTCGAGCATGCTTGGAGTCAGAGAATAAACATCAATCTGCTGGGTTCCACTTGAGTCGGAGGAGGCATCATCGAGCGAAGACAATACGGCGAACGCGCCAGCATTTGCCGGCCCCGCCCTCATGGCTACGGCCTTAAGGCCATATTTGAGAGTGAACGGCTTACCATTGTCCGTGCCTGACGAATCCGTCAGGAGTTTTGGCCGGGCGCTCGCCAGATCGGTCCCTGACCTCAGGCCTACCACGCTGTATACGCGATACTCCTGTGGGTCAGTGTCCTTGACGGCAAACTGCATGACATTGCCCAAATACAGACAGTCGGCATTGGTGCCTCGCCCGCTAGGCGTGGCGCTCAAGGACGGCCCACTGCCACCAGCCGTACAGCTCAGGTTTTGATCGTTCGTATAATAGCCTGACTGAACCTCGCTGATGGTCTGCTGGATCTGAGCACGCACGTCCTGGACAGCCTGGATAAACTCATTATTACGCTGACGCCCTGTCATGGTCGCCGCGATTGCCAGGAACAAGCCGCCAGTCACAGCTAGCACGATCATTACTTCCACCACCGTAAAGCCGGCTGCATGTGCATAGCGCTTCATGGCACCAAGTATACCATAAGCAGTATGTCAACTACAGATATGACTAGGGCAAGAACAAGCCGGTGTACCATCGAAGGATAGCGGCACCGAACAGCACGGCCACCATGGTCCCGCCAATCAGGAACGGACCAAATGGAATGCGCGTCTGGCGCACTGGCTGCCCGCGCAATAGTAGCGGGATTGCGGCCAAGCTTCCGGTGGTCGAGGCTATGAACAGCACCAACAAGGCTGCCAGCGGACCGCCGGCGAATAACCCCAGCGCAATGGCCAGTTTGACGTCACCACCACCAATCCAGCGCTCGTTCGATACCGTAAACAATACATAAAACAGCCCAGCCAGGGCCAAGACTCCCCAAAAACCGGCCATCAGGACCTCTGCTGCGTGCTGTCCCGGCGCCATCGCCAGGCTGACCCGATAAATAAGCGCCAGTATGCCAAGGGGCAGCACGATTCGGTTGGGCAGCAAAAACCATCTGATGTCATACAGTACCAGCGCCACCATAGCTACCAGCGCGGCCAGCCAGACTACGAACGGCAAAATCGCCCCACCGACCAGTGCGTAAGGCCAAAAGATGTAAGACAGCACGAATAATGTCGGCACCAACAACTCCACCAGCGGCGTATCCGGAATCCGAGCGCCGCAGTAGCGGCATTTGCCGCGCAGCCATAGCCAACTGAGTACTGGCACCAGATCGATGACGCTCAGCTCGTGCCCGCAGCTCATGCACATCGATCGCCCCCGGCTGATTGATAGTCGTTTCAGATCCAGCTCGTCTTGTTTGGTTTGTTTTTTCTTGTCGAGGATCTCATCTTGAGCATGAACTCGCCAGATCAAAGCATTGATGAAACTACCTAAGGCAAGGCCAACGACAGCAAGCAGTAGATAAACCATTACCATCATGGTACCACAGAAAAGGACCGCTCCTTGCGGGCGGCCCTTTTGAGATTAGCTATGGGATATCCTAGCTCTCAGCACACTGAGGAGCGTTGACGGTGCTACTGCTCTCGATAGCGTAACCGACTGCCATCGATCGCGGCGAAGTAGTAGTCGCGAAGGCGTTGTTGTTACACTTGTGGTTCAGGTTGACCGCGAAAACCCCAGGACTGGTGGGCATCGTTGCGGACAAGGACGCTGTGTAACCGCTCTGGGTCTTGCCAGTCGCAGCAGCCGTACCGGCGGCGCCTGTGACGTTGATGGTACCATCAGCGGCAATGGCGACAGTGGTTGGCTGTTGACCGTTGTTGTTGTTCGAAAACTCGTTAACAGCAGCCAGGACAGCGGCAGCGGCGTTCTTGGCCTGGGTGTTGCGTGAGTTACGTTGCAATGCCGGGACGGCCAGGAAGACGATCAGCATGATCAAACCGGCGATAGCCAACACGATCATCACTTCGATGATGGTGAAACCTTCGCTCTTACGTTGTTTAAGTTTACTTAGCATTGCAAATGCCCCCTTTGCTGCATAGTTATTACGTTATAAGACAGATGATAGCGGTTATGGTTGTAGAATGCAAGCGATTTTATGAAGGGCCTACCCCTATACCACGCTCCCTGCCTGGCTTGCCAGATTGTAAATCGGCAACAGCACGGCAGCGACGATGGTAAATGCCATAAGACCCATCAGGATCATCATGACCGGTTCGATGATCGTCTGGATGTTCTTGATCTCCAAATCCAGCTCTTTCTCGTAGTAATCGGCGGCCTTGCCGAGCATTTGTTCCATCGAACCCGACTGCTCACCAATCTTGAGCATGTTTGGTACCAGCTCCAGGAAGTTCGGGTCACCCTGGAGGGATTCACCAAGGGATTTACCGGCCTTGACCTTTTCCGTCGCCGCCTTTAATGACGCCTCGATGTGGATGTTATCGACTGCCTGCCCGGTGATTTCGAGCACCTGGATCAAGGGCACGCCACTGGCTACCAGCGTGGTGCCGGTACGGGCAAATCGCGCCATGTACATCTTCATGAATAGTCCGCCAATCGGCCAGGAGCGCATCTTGGCCTTGTCTATGATGGTTTTGCCGCCAAGAGTCCGGGCCCAGCGTGAGCCAAACACGAACATGGCCGCGACCAGCAATATGACGAACGGCCAGAAGTGTCTGATAAACGCCGAAGCGGCCAGCAGCACACGCGTCGGCAACGGTAAGGAAGCATTCGAACCAATGTCAGCATACAAGACCTCTACCTGCGGTAGAACCGTAACCAACATGTACACGACCACACCTATCATGACGACTAGTACGATAAGTGGATAAATCATGGCGCCGCGCACCTTGCTAACGACGTCGGCATCCTTTTCTTGCTGATCGGCCAATCGCTCCAGCGCCTGGTCGAGCGTACCAGACGTCTCACCGGCCGCAATCAGGCTCAAGTACACTCGGTTGAAGACGCGGGGATACTTCGACATGGCCGCTGCCAGCGCCGATCCCGCTTCGACGTCACTGATCAGATGATTGATGACGATCCTGAGCGGCTTGCTGGTGGTCTGAGCGGCCACGCTTCTTAGCGCCTGCACGAGTGGCAAACCAGCATTTATAAGGGTCGACAGCTGTCGTGAAAATAGCACTTTGTCACGAGTCTTGACCTTCTCGGAGCGTCGCGGAAATAGTCCGGCTTGCTCGGCCGGTCGGATGTCGATGACCGTCAAACCCTCATTACGGAGCAGTTTGGCCGCTGATTGTTCGCTGTCAGCCTGAACCTCAGCCCGGACATGTCGTCCAGTTGCCGAGTCACGCGCCGTGTACTGATACGTCAACATCGACTAGCCTCGCATTAATCGATCCAACTCATCAATGTCTACGGCGACATTGCGGGCCTCATCGTACGTTACGGTTCCCTGGTGAATCAGGTTGACAAGCTGTTTGTCCATCGACTGCATGCCGAACTCCGCGCCGGTCTGGATGACAGCATCTAGCTGATGCGTCCGACCAGAATCTCGGCTGCAGCCACGCGACCACCACCGATGGATGGCACCAGTCGCTGCGAGCAAATGGCCATCAGGATGTTGCTGAGCTGTGCCCGAATTTGCGGCTGCTGGTGTGGCGGGAAAACGTCTATCATGCGGTCGATAGATTGGGAGGCGGAGTTGGTGTGCAGTGTCGCAAACACCAAGTGACCGGTCTCGGCGATGGTGATGGCCGAAGCTATGGTCTCGAGGTCGCGCATCTCACCGATGAGCACTACGTCCGGGTCCTCACGCAAGGCGCTGCGCAGGGCAGCGCTAAAACTGTAGGTGTCATAGTGCACTTCGCGCTGCACGATGACCGATTTCTTGGAAGCGTGCGTATACTCGATGGGGTCTTCGATGGTAATAATGTGGGCGGCGCGCTCCATGTTAATCTTGTGCACCAAGGCCGCCAGGCTGGTCGACTTACCGGAGCCGGTCGGGCCGGTGACCAGCACGAGACCGCGTGGGTAATCGGCGAATTTGGACACGATGGGTGGTAATCCTAGCTGTTCGATACTGGGTATATCATTGGGAATCAAACGTAGTGCAGCAGCCAGGTTACCGCGTTCATGGAAGGCGTTGACGCGGAAACGCCCTAGATCACCGAAGGCAAAACTAAAGTCGAATTCCTTGTCCTTGAGCAAAATCTGCTTCTGATCTTCGTCGAGGATGGCGAAAATGAGAGTCTCGACCACCTCGTCGGTTAGAGGGTCAGCCCCACTGACAGGCACCAGGGCGCCATCGACACGCAACATCGGCGGCAATCCAACCTGCAAGTGCAAGTCCGAAGCCTTTTTCTTAACGACCTCTTCTAGCAGTATCTCGATTCGTGGTTGTCCTTGCGCCATGTTGTCTGTTCTCCACCCTCTCCGTTTATGTCATATCTGCGGCCGCGACGCGGTTTATCTCGTTGAGCGTGGTCTTGCCCGCCAGGGCTTTGAGATAACCGTCTTCGCGCATTGTAATCATGCCTTGCGTCTGAGCCATTTGTTGGATGGTGTTGCTGGTTGACCGCTCAAGGATGAGTTTCTGGATCTCGTCCGAGACCGTAAATGCCTCATAGATACCCATTCGACCAGTGTAGCCATTCGGTGAACTTGGGCTGTCTATGCCCTTGTACAAAGTATAAGCTTTTTGGTCGGCTAGAGGCAAGCTTTCGTACCCCAGGTCCTCGCAGACCTTTTTCATCGATGCCTCGTCCGCCGGCAAGAGTTTGCCAAGCGTCGAATGTATGGCTTCGGCCTCCGGGGCACTAGATTCGTACTTCTCGTTTTCTTCAGACACCCGGCGCACCAATCTCTGCCCAATCACCGTCTTGACAGTGCTTGCGATAAGGAAGGGTTCGATGCCCATGTCGAGCAAACGCGGCAGGATACCAGCCGCACTGTTGGTGTGCAGCGTGCTGAACACCAAGTGCCCGGTCAGGGCGGCCTGCACGGCCAACTCGGCGGTTTCTTTGTCACGAATCTCACCGACCATCACGACGTCGGGGTCTTGGCGCAAGATAGAGCGCAGACCGCTGGCAAAAGTCAGTCCGACATCCGCATTCACCTGGATCTGGTTGACCCCGTCCATCTTGTACTCAACCGGGTCTTCGAGGGTCACGATGTTGATCGAGTCGTCCTTGATTTCTTGCAGCAGCGCATACAGGCTGGTCGACTTACCGGAACCGGTCGGACCGGAGGTCAGAATCATACCGTTGCTCTGCTTCAGCCCATCACGGATCGTCCTTAGTGCCCGTCCATGATAACCCATGTCCTCCAGCTTGAGACTGGTGCCGCTCTTGTCGAGCAAACGAATGACCACCTGCTCGCCCCAAATCACCGGCGATATGGCAATACGCAAATCGATATCCTTGTCGGCCACATGAATACTGAACTCACCGTCTTGCGGGGTGCGGTGTTCGTCGATTTTCAGATTGGACAAGATCTTTATGCGCGATACCAGAGGCGGTTCGGTGCTCTTTGGCAGCTTCATGATTTCGCGTAATATGCCATCGATACGGCAACGAATCTTCAGACTGTTCTGCAAGGGCTCGATGTGGATATCGCTAGCCCGGTTTTTGGCAGCATATTCGAGAATGCTCGATAACGCCTTACTTATCGGCGAATCTTGGACCAGTGTCTCGAATTTATCTTGCTGCCTGGCGGCCGCACCCTTGCCCCTTTGCTTATCTTTGGCAGCTGCGGCATTCTGCTCCAGGGCTAATTCGCCGGTCAGAGCGCTGATTTCATCGGTAATCGACTCTGAGATACTTTGTTGATACTGCTTGAGGACATTGCGGATGCCCTCTTCGCTGGCGGCATAGACCTTGAGCGGCCGACCAATTTTATTACTCAAAAAGTCAACGGCTTGCACGTTATCGGCGTCCAGCATCGCCACTACCAAGCGGTGTTGCATTTCGCCCAATGGTACCGCCATATAGCGCTCGGCGATATCTTGCGGCAAGAGCTTTAGAATCTTGGCGTCGACGGCCGCCTGACTCAGATTGACGTATGGCACGTTGGTAACCTTGGCGATCGCCTTGGTCAGGTCTTCGTTGCTGACACTACCCTCGCTAAGTAACAGACTCAAGATTGGCGAGTGCTCGGCCTCGGACTTCTTCTTAAGTTCTTCTAGCTTCTCGGTGGTCAGGACGCCAGCCTGGACTAGCTCGTCTTCGACCTGCTGCTGGTTGGCTGCAGATAGTACGCTCATGGCAGCCCCGGGTCCTACTGACCCTTGCCGTTAAATGGGTTGTCGTTATTATTATTGCCGATGCGGATTAGTTGGGTCGGGTTAACGGCCTTGGCGTTGAAGTACTTAGTATCGGGTTGATTGAACTCGGTCGAGATGACATCGACGATTTCGGCCTTTTGCTGGCGTTTGTCACCCGACTCGAACAACAGGCGCGACAAGAAGAATGAGGCCGCGCCGGCGATGACGGCGACCAGGATAATAACTGCTATGTCCTTCTGTTTCATTACTTCACTACCTCCGTCCGGATGTTGAGGGACTTCTCGGGCTGGTAATAGGTCACGGCGCTGATCTTGAGTGTCATGTTAGCCTCGCCACCAGTGAGGTTGAGGGTCTGGATCTTGATGGGGCGAATCGAGCGCTGGAAAACATCAACCACCTTTTGCATCGTCTGGTAATTACCACTGACCGAAACCTGGAACGGTATCTCGACCGGTGCCGGTGCCGCAGTAGTCGAGTCGGTCTGGGCAATTTCATCATCGATGCCGCTCATATCTTCGATGACGCCGCCCTGATCAGTTATAAGCTTTTCGAGGCTTGTCGCCAGAGCCGGAAAGTCGTATTTGCTCGGCAAGGCGTCCAGTACCAATTTGGCGTTATCGCCGTCCTGACTGCCGGTGCCGGTGGGATTGCCGCCGAGGACGTTCTGGGTATTGCCAACGAAGGCCTTGTACTGAGTCACCAGCTGCTCGGTGTTGTCGATATCTTGATTCAACTGAGCCAGAGCGACTTTCTTCTTACCAATGACCTTGTTCTGATAATTGAGCTGGCCGAACAGGATATAGGATGCTACCAGGCTGAAGATAACCACGAAACAGGCGCCGGCCGTATAAGCCATGATGCGCGCATTAGCCTTGCTGATGAGTAAGCGCTTGTGTGAACTATGATGTGTCGCGGCTGCCATGATTATTGTCCCTGCCCCCCTTCCGTTTCCGGCACCCTGAACAGCTCGGTCGGGTGTTCCAGCACTGATCGTGTCGTCACGATGTTAGGTACCTTCAACTTAGCGCTCTCGGCAATGTTGAAAATCGCCGGGTCAAATGTGGCATTGATGGTGTACTCCGCCCCTTCCGGACTGCGCTTGAAACTCGACAGGACTACCCCGGAAAAGGCTGGCTTGCCCTCGGTCGAGGAAGCCGTGGTGAATGAGGTAAATTTCAGACTATCGGCGAAGACGTTGACCACGTCCAGACTAGGAGCATTACCGGTGATCGAGATGGTCGTAGCCGTATGATCGATGACTAAATCTTTGATGGTCACCTCTTTGGGTGTCAGCTGAGCGACGTACTGGAAGAGGCGTGTCTCGGTCGGCTTAGCGTCGTGCAATCCACCCAGGACATGAAGCTGACCCTGGACGGTCAAAATCTTGTCGAGGTCGGGTGTCGACTTCAGCTCATTGCCGGCCTTCTTGATGTCGTTACTCAAATCATCGATGGTCTTGTGTTGCCACAAGTCGACCGTCAGGACCAACATGATTAACAGTGACAGGCTGGCGGCACTAGCCAGCAAACACAGTGAAATTACAGTGCGCTTGAGACGTTCGGCCTTGACGTATTCGAGTTTGACGTCGGGGAGTAGGTTGAACTGGATCATTCGGTTCTCTCCGCTAGGCCAACTGCTACCCCAAATTGGTTGGAGATAGCCAGTAATTCATTCTGTCGATCGGCCGCGAACTGGACGTTGCGCCAGGCATTGCCGATTTCGACATTCAGACCGAACTTGTTGGCGAAGTGCAACGGAAATTCCGGTAATACCGACGCCCCGCCGGTCACGATCAACCGCTCGACCTTGTTGTGAGGGTAACGTGTCTGGAAAAACTTGATGGACTTTTCAACTTCGCCGGTCAGGATGTCGACCGTGCCGATGATGGCTTGGTAGACCTGACCCTCTAGCTTGTCTTTGCTCAAACCAAATTTGGCGACGAATTGCTCGGCCTGTTTTTCATCGACGTTCAGGTTTTGCAGGGCTGCCCGGTTGATGGCTTCCATACCGGTCGGGATCGAGCGCGTCAGCTTCGGTGCGCCATCGCCAACCACCACTAGGTCGGTGCCTTTGTAGCCGACATCGATAATCATCTGGGCGACGCCTGTTTCCTGCGCCGACAGTGCCCGGGCCAGTGCCAGGTTGTCAGGTTCGAAAGCAATCACGTTTAGCCCGATCGCCTCGAGCATGTCCAGCCGTGACTCGACGAATTTGTTCGGGACGCTCGACAATAATATCTCGACCTTGGTCTGGTCGGCCGGCGAATCACCCAACAGTGCCCAGTCAATCTTCGATTCGTTGAGCGGTGTCGGTATCAGCGCATCGGCCTGGTAGCGTATGGCCTTGGCCAGCTCGCCCGAGGACAAGCGATCGACATCGGCAACGGTAGTGAATACTCTGCCCGAGGGGATGCCGACAGCGACGTTCTTGGTGTTAACCTTGGCTTGAGACACCAGCTGGGCGATGGCTTGGCCCAGACGCTGCTGGTCGTTACGGGAATCGCTAAGGGCGATCTTGCTGTCTATCGGCATATAGGCATAGCGAGCAAGGGACTTCGGCATGCCCGTTCCATGGAGCTGCACAAGCCGAACGGCCGTGGAGCCGATGTCGAGTCCGAAAAAGGCGTTTACCCCACTCAGTATGCTCATGTTAGGCCGATTATAGCATAAGCGTTGCTGGTTGTGCCAAGGCTTTTAGCGCCGCAAATGCCTAGAGTGTCGGCGGCAAGCCGTGGATGAAGCTGTACTTGACGGCTCCCGTCGAGGCAGTGTTGGGCAACCACATTTCCGGCGTGAAGACGAATGTCTCGGCTGCCTTACTGGTCGCTGCCGTGTCATTGGTGGCAGATTGGCGAAGCGTGCCCGACGTCCGACCGAAGTCGATGTGCTTGGCGACGAAAGAGCCATAAACCTTCAATTGGTGGTTGCAGTTGTCGTCATAGCTCGAGCTGGCCGTCGAAATAGGCGTGCCCATGGCGCTTGAGCAGGTATAAATATTACCACCCGTACCTGAACCATTCGGCTCGGCCACATACAGGCCGTCCAGCTGGCTGACATTATTATCGATGTAAATGTTTCCACCTATGACGATTAACCTAAATGATGGTATGTCTGACAGTGAACCCCAGCTCGTGCTATACGTGACGTTGCCGTTGATGTAGACATTCTGGCCGGTGATGTAGATGGTCTTTTTGGCACCGTTGGCCAGACTGGTGTTACCAATCGTCGTCGTGGCCGTGTCCGCCCCGGCAGTATTACCGACGAAGTCGCAATTAGCCGGAACCTGGCCGAATGTACCACCGTAATAGCCGGTGCTTTCACTGGCTACACTGTTGGCCATGGTCAGCCAGCGCGGGTTGGTATGTGTCGTGTTGCCTAGGGTCGAACCGAAATAATAAACCTTGTTCAGGGCAAAAGTGGCCATTTGCGAGCCAGCACCGGCATTGCTGGTAGAGCCGGAGTCGCCGTATTTATTCCAGCCCGATATCCCGGCCGTCGAAACGGTCGTACAGGTCTTGCTGCCATTGGCCTCATAAGCTCCGGCGACCACATCACCGCCATAGGCCTGAACGAATGATTTGCGGCCGATTTCGGCGCAGCTGACGCGCCAAGAGCTCGTTACTACCTGAGTCTGCGAGTCTGCCGACGAGATC
>CAZTXZ010000011.1:0-11767 GCA_964617895.1 uncultured Candidatus Saccharibacteria bacterium | reverse complement strand
AACCGAACAGGAGTTCGCTGAAGCCAGACAGGCACGACTGGATGCGAACGTGGCGCAGGTGACGGTTGAAGTCGAATACGGCTAATTAGATCCCCCCGAGGAGTAGACCACAAGCGGTAACAAGGGTATAATTACAAAAACGATGGCCAAGAAAAAACAAACACGATCACGCAAGAGCAGCAAGGCGACCGAAGTCGTCGAGCAGGAGCGCTCCACGTTCTGGCCGATGGCCGGGGGCGTAATGCTGCTGCTGATCGGTGCCTTCTTGCTGCTGGGTGGCTTTGGCACAGGCGGGGCGCTACCGATCAATTTATTCAAAGGCGCGTACGTGGTGCTGGGTTGGGCGGCTTACTTGACACCAGTGGCTTTGGGCTACTGGGGTGTTCACAAATTCCGGAGCGAAGACCGGCGTATACCGTTCGGTAACTTCGTCAGCATGTTCTGCTTGCTGCTTTTCTCGGCCGGCTGGTTGCATGTGACATTTGCCACCAAGGATTCGCTGGGTACATGGACAGGCGGGCATGGCGGCGTGACTGGCCAACTGCTGGGGGGCATGGTGCTCAGTGCGCTCGATAAGATTCCGGCATCGTTGCTCTTTTTTGTGTTCATGGCACTGGCCGCCAGCTTCGCTTTCGGTATTTCGCTCAAAGATGTGATGCGATTGTTGGGCCGCCGTGGTGCCGAAGAAGGCGAAGAGGGTGAAGTAACCGATTTGGCGACGCTCAAGGCCAAGGCGGCTACGGCATTCAAACTAAACGAGAACGTTCCAGTCGAACACCAAGGCAGCGAACCCAAGCATACTAGCCTCAAGAACACGGCACAGAAGATGAGTGCGGCCGAGACCCACGAAGCCCTGACCACGACCAGCGACCCGGATTGGCAACTGCCGGGTGTCGACCTGCTCGAGCAAAAGCAAGACAAGGCTAACGCTGGTGACGTCAACGGCAATGCCCAGACCATCCACGATACTTTCGCTAACTTCAATATCGATGTCGAGATGGAAGGGGCCAATATCGGTCCGCGTGTGACACAGTACACGCTCAAGCCGCCGACAGGGGTCAAACTCACCAAGATTACGGCACTTGAAAACAACTTGGCGCTCGATTTGGCCGCCACCAGCATTCGTATGGAAGCGCCAATTCCGGGCAAGCGAGCCGTCGGCATCGAAGTACCGAACATCAAGGCCGCCACGGTCCGAATCGCCAGTTTGTTGCAATCGACCGAATGGCAGCGGGCCGATAGCCCGCTCGAATTTGCCATCGGTAAGGATATCTCGGGCGGTTCCGAAGTGAATGATTTGGGCAAGATGCCGCACCTTTTGGTGGCCGGTCAGACCGGTTCTGGTAAGTCGGTCATGATTAACACCATCCTGACTAGCCTGTTATATCGCAATAGCCCATCCGATCTCAAGCTGATATTGGTCGACCCGAAACAAGTCGAATTGGCGCCATACAACGACATTCCGCATCTGTTGTCGCCAGTTATCACGGAGCCCGAGAAGTGCATCAGTGCCCTGAAGTGGGCGGTCGCCGAGATGGAGCGGCGCTACAAGGAGCTGGCTGGCTCGCACAAGCGCAACATCGATGACTACAACAAGGTCAAGCAAGAGGCCGGCATGCCATACATCGTCATCGTCATCGACGAGCTGGCCGACCTGATGATGATGGCCGCTCGCGACGCCGAGGCGCTGATAGACCGGCTGGCCCAGAAGTCACGGGCCGTCGGCATTCACCTGGTGCTGGCCACGCAGCGTCCGAGCGTCGACGTCATCACCGGGCTCATCAAGGCTAACGTACCGGGTCGTATCGCCTTCGCGACGCAGAGCCAGGTTGATAGCCGCACCATCCTCGACCAGGTAGGCGCCGAGAAGCTCCTTGGTATGGGTGACATGCTGCTTAAGACGTCGGATTTGCCGAAACCCAAGCGAATCCAGGGCGCGTTCATTGGCGTCGATGAAACAAATCGCGTGATGGACTTCTTGCGAGCTCAACGTGAGCCGCAGTATAACGACGAGGTCATCAGCCAGCCGGTCCAGCTCAACGGTAAGGGCGGCATCGTGATGTCGATGGACGCTAGCGACGCCGATGAGCCGATTTTCCGCGACGCCGTCCAGGTCGGCATCGATGCTGGCAAACTGAGCACCAGCCTACTGCAGCGCAAGCTACGCATCGGCTACGGCAAAGCGGCCCGCATCATCGAACAGATGGAAGAGCAGGGTATAGTTGGGGCCAGCGACGGCAATCGGCCGCGTGAGGTGTTGGTAACCAGCATGGACCAAGTGTTCGGTGGTGGCAGCGAGGCTGACGCGGCACTCGACGAAAACTTCCCAGACGAGCGCTAATCCTATCTGTTACGCAAAATCCGCACTTGTCAAACCCATCTGATATTTATTACCATAAGCGTAATACAAAAACTGCAAATGGAGGTTGGCAGTGGCAGAGAACCTGGATAGTCGTGAGGTCTTTCCAACTGGCTTGCCGCTGCCGCCCTCCCAAGCCGACGCACCGCAGTCACCCAAAACTCCTGTCATAGACAGGAGTTTTTTTGTGCCCGAGAGTCATGGGCAGGGCACGCTGGATATCGGTTACGGCACAGCGCTATTTCCGGTGTGGCAGACGCCGCGAACCGATGGCGGCCATGGCCTGGTAACCCCGACAGATGAGACGACCGGGCTGCCCATACCGATCGTGCCCATCGACCCGAGGTTTTCGCATAACGGAGACTTCAGCGATTACCACCATTTGTTTCATCCGCGGATTGATTTGGTAGCGCAACGACATGATGCTGATGTCGCTTTACGGAAATCTTTCGGGCAGCAGCTGCCACGCTGGCTCCATGAGCATTATCATCGTTACTTTTCCGGTCCGGTGCTGCCCACCTCACGGCAACAAAAATTCACGACCGTGGTGCTCGCCTGTGCCGGAGTGGTGCCTCGATCAGGACTGCTGTTTACGAGAGATGGGCCCTTCCTGTTCGAACGAGTGAGCGAGGAGCAATACGCGGCGGTGGGTAAGACGGTTCGCCATGAAGGTCTCCAAAATCCCGACCAAACTAGGCAGAGCCGTAATGACATTGGCAAGTTTTTCGCGAATTATGCACTCGAGCAGTCATTTCATGAAGCATTTAGCGATGGATTAATCGACGAATTTCTGAATACTCCAGATGCCCAGAGGCGTCGGATCATCGGCAACCTAATGATCAAAGAGGCCATCGAGCGAGCAGTTGACCCGGTGCGACCGGTCCATGCGGAATTGGTCCGGAGCGGTTTGCTCATTCGTCGTCCGACGGCTTTGCCGGCGCTTGTGCATGATTTTTTCGTGCGAGCCCGACGCCCGGATTACTTCCAGGCCATAGACAAGACCCTATTGGCAGCCTAACGGTTGACGAACAGGGGTGGATAGGGTACAATTGAGCGCACTATCAACTCAGCTTGCATCCATTTAGTGAGTGCAGGCATTAACCAAGGGAGAATCTCGTGAATCAATACGAAATTGCTATCTTGTATGATCCAGATCTGGAAATCGATCTGGAAAAGGCTACTTCTCGTGTCGAGAAGATACTAACCGACAACGGCGGCAAAGTTGCCAATGTCGATAACTGGGGCAAGCGCAAGCTGGCCTACCCGATCAAGGGCCATGAGACGGCCGTTTACGTGTTTTATACCGTGGACGTACCGGGCGCCAATGTCGCCAAGATTGAGTCGACGCTGAACATCACCGATGAGGTGATTCGTTTCCTCATCACCAAACCTGACCTGAAGGCCATCGCCAAGGCAGAAGCTGCCAAGGCTGAGAAGGCCAAGAAGGCCGCCGAGCGCGGCGAGTCGACTGACGACAGCGACGACAAAGACGAAGAGTAACATTCGTTTGACGACGACTCGTCACGGTAGTACTTTAAATTACACAGACTTAATTAACGGGTAAGGGAAAAGAGCAGCCCGAGCAAAAATCGCATTTTTTGCCCGGCGCGATGAGAAAAACCGTAGGTTTGTCTCCATTACCCGAGGAGGGAGATTGCCACATGGCACGTAGTTTTAACCAAGTAATTTTGATGGGGAACCTAACCCGCGACCCAGAGCTTCGCCAAACGCCGAACGGCAGTAACGTGTGCAGCTTCAGCCTGGCACTTAATCGCAGCTTCAAGGGCAGCGATGGCAACTGGCAGGAAGCCACCGACTACATCGATGTCGTGGCCTGGGGACCACTAGGTGAGCGCGTGGCGCAATACCTGAGCAAAGGTCGTCCATGTCTGGTCAATGGCCGTTTGCAAAGCCGCAGCTGGGAACAAGATGGCCAGAAGCGCAGCAAAGTCGAGGTCAATGCCCAAGACGTCACGTTCTTAGGCGGTCCTGGCGACGGTGGCGGTGGTAATTCTGGCGGCTCGAGCAGCAGCTCAAGCCCAGCTGCTAAATCTAGCAAGAAGAAAGATGATGTCGTCATCGAAGATGTCGGCGATGAGCCGATCAATCTGGACGATATACCCTTCTAGGGAGGCAATAAATGGCTTTTAGGGGCGAAACATCGGCTTGCCATCACAATCGGTGCGGGCTGTGTCCGATTTCGACGAGATCCCCTCGAGCTCAGACTCTCGCCGCATGGGCCGTAGACGTAGGAATAGATCGGATTTTAGATGACGATCAGATTGCCACACCCCAAGAAGTTAACGGCGTTGCCAGGGAGCTGGCGAACGACTATCAAATCAGCGAACTACAGGGACAAATCGCAGGAGCTATGTTGCTCGGTATGAACGGCGATTGCCCCTCTAAACAATTTGAAATGGATAAATTAGCAGAAGGAGTAATTCATGGCAAAGATTTTTAAGCACAAGACAGATGTGGCATATTTCGACCACAAAGATTTCAAAACCCTGCAACGCTACGTCAATCAGTACGGTCAGATTGAGACTCGCAAGAAGACGGGCCTCACCGAGACTGAACAACGCCACTTGAGCGTTGCTATCAAGCGCGCTCGACACTTGGCATTGCTGCCATTCGTAGCCCACAACTAAGGAGTCGAAAATGGCACTAAGTATTACGAACCTGAAAAAAGGGACGCTTTTCCAGTGGGAGGGTGAGCCTTTTCGCGTGGTTGAATACAACCAAAAAGTGATGGGTCGCGGCGGCTCCATCGTGAATGTGCGTATCAAAAGTTTGCTCGACGGCAAAGTGCTCGAGAAGACCTTCAAGGGTAACGAACAACTCGAGGGCGCCGATGTCAGCAACCAGACGGTACAGTACCTGTACAACGATGGCAGCACATTCCATTTCATGAACGAAGATAGCTTCGAACAATTTGAAGTAGCGGCCGACTTGGTCGGCGATGGCGCGGGTTACTTGAAAGAAGGCGATCGAGTGACGCTGCAGTTCTTCAATGATGCCCCGATCAACGTGGAATTGCCCAAGAACGTACCTCTCCGCGTCGTCTACACCGAGAACGTAGTCAAAGGCGATACGACCAGCTCGGTGCTGAAAAGTGCCGAACTAGAGACCGGTATCACTGTAAAGGTGCCGGCGTTCATCAAGCAGGACGATGTCATCTCGGTCGATACCAGTACGGGCGCCTACCGAGAACGCGTCAAGGAATAAACCATGGTGCCAGGTGATCGGTTGGTATGCGCATTCGTGCAACCGATGGCGGTCGGCGAGCGATTTGCTCAGTGGCCGCTCCATGTTACGATCGTGGCGTGGTTCCGCCTGGTTGATTCATCCGAGCTAATCACTGGCGGACTAACCAACGCGCTGGCAGCCACCCGGCCTTTTGAAGTGCAAGCGGACGGGGATACTAAGATGGGGCCACGGCGGAATCGGAATGTCAGGCTCATAGGGGAGCCAACACCGTTCTCGGACATAGAACGAAAAGTACGGGCGTATTTTCATAAGAAACGTGCTTGGCTGGTCGACGAGACGACCAAACGAAAATACGCCTACCGGCCCCATGTCACTGACCAGGGCGAGATGAAGCTTGGTCAGGGTGAAACATTTTGGTGCGATCGGCTGTACATCATCGAGCAGAAGGGCGATTATAAAGAGATTATGAGTGAGGTTCGTTTTGGATAGGCAGCGGCTTGACCAGGCAGTGGTAGCTCGCGGGCTGACGATTTCGCGTAGCCAGGCGGAAAGCTTCATTCGGCTGGGTGCGGTACTGGTGAACAAAAAAGTTGTTACCAAAACCGGGGCGCTGGTATCTGATAATGACACCATCGAACTAAAATCCGGCGAACAATATGTCAGTCGCGCCGGGCTGAAGTTGGCTAGCGTGGCGGAAGTGCTGAAGCTGGATTTTCGCGGTAAGACCGTCCTGGATGTGGGTAGCAGCACGGGCGGGTTCACCGACTACGCGCTAAGACACGGTGCCACGAAAGTCTTGGCCGTCGAGCTCGGCACCAACCAGCTGCACCCGAGTTTGCATGGTGACCAGCGGATAGAATTACACGAAAAAACCGACATCCGTGATTTTAGGACCACCGAACATATCGACATCGTCGTGGCTGACGTGTCATTCATCAGCCTGCGTGAGATATTGCCGAGCGTAGCTAGGCTGTGCGATAGGGATACGCGATTGGCCATCATGGTCAAGCCACAGTTCGAGGCGCGCAACCTCAATCTGAAACACAAAGGTGTCATCAAGAACGACAAGATGCGCCGCGAAATACTGAATGATTTCGAGGCCTGGGCCCGTCAGCACTTCGTCATCGTCGACAAAGCCGACTCTGACGTTGCCGGCGCCCGTGGCAACCGCGAGAGGTTTTATCTGCTGCAGTTGTTGTAGGGAAAAGAGCAGCCAGAGCGAAAAATCGCGCTTTTTCGCTCTGCGCGATGAGAAAAACCGTCAGGTTTGTCTCATAGTGGGCAACCGCGAGAGGTTCTATCTCTTGTATGTATTGGCCCAAGCGTAAGCAAAAACTGGTACACTGGATGCAATGGTTAGCAATCTCTTGGCCGAGTGCGAAAGTCAATTTCTAGATGAATCGCGGACCAAGTCGTACGAATGGTATGGCAGTATGATAACGCTCGTAGAAGTGGCGCGGGGATTCTAGTATGTATTTTGCCAGCCGGACACAAGCCGGACGTATGCTCGCCGCCCAACTAGTCCCAAAGTATCGTTACGAAAGCTGTGTCGTGGTGGCGCTGAGCGATGGTGGTGTCGTAGTGGGGGCTCAGATAGCCATGAAGCTCCACTGCGCTATCAACATGCTGTTGTACGAAGAGATCAAGCTACCGATGGAACCGCAGGCGTTCTCTGGTGTGGCCCACAACGGCTCGTATGCCTACAACAGCTATTACGAGCCGATGGAGCGTGATGAGATAATGGGCGATTACTACCAATACATCGAGCAGCAAAAAATCGAGAAAATGCGTAATATGCATCAACTGTTAGGTAGCGGGGGCGTGGCCCGCAAAGATCTATTGCGCGGACATTACATAATCCTGGTATCCGATGGTATTCGCTCACCGTTCGCCCTCGATTTGGCTGTCGAATATCTCAAGCCCATACGATACGAGAAACTAATCGTAGCAACTCCGATGGCCAGTATTCAGGCGGTCGACAGTATGCACGTGCTAGCCGATGATCTGTTCTGTCTTAATGTTATTGACAGCGAGCTGCCGACCGAGCACTACTACGAGGCCGATGATGTGCCGGATCACCAGAAGGTAGTCGAAACCATCGAAAAGATCATCCTTAATTGGAAGTAGCTAGCCTAATCCTAGGATCCGAGCTGCTCCTCGAGCGCTTTCTCATCAAGTAGGGTTATCAGTGATTGATGGCTGGATATTAATCCGCGGCGCTCGAGTGTCGATAATTCACGGCTGGTCGTCTCGCGGGTAGCATTGATGGAGCTGGCTATATCCTGGTGCCTGAGTGGCACGGTGATGTGGACCTGTTTGCCGTCCGCTTCGCCGAAACGTTGGGCGATGGTCAGCAGGAACGACACCAGCCGTTCGCGGACCGTGCGATATTCCAGGTTGAGGATTCGTTCGGAGTGCAGACGGTACATCTCGATTGCCATGTCGAGCAGTGGGGCATATAGCTCTGGTTTGGCCTGCATGGAATCGATGAACTTCTGGCGGCTGATCCGCCATGCGACGGTGGGTGCCAGGGCCTTATAAATGACTTGGCGTTCTTGGCCGGTCAGTGCCCAAATCAGTGGTAGCACCTCGTGACTTTTTCGGATGATTAGCAGGTTTTCTTCGCCGTAGCGGGTGATGTCATAGGCCTTGACGCTCCCCGATTCTATATAAAAAACACCCGGCGGAACTTCGCCGGGATGAATGATATAAGCATTTTTCTTGAATTCCAGGCGTTGTCCGCCACTACGAAACAGGTCCACCAACTCGTCAGTTTGTTCGGGCGTGGCGAGCATGACTTTATTATCTCACAC
Organism: uncultured Candidatus Saccharibacteria bacterium; assembly: GCA_964617895.1. Classification (GTDB taxonomy): domain Bacteria; phylum Patescibacteriota; class Saccharimonadia; order Saccharimonadales; family UBA4665; genus UBA6224. The sequence continues at coordinate 3,388 of CAZTXZ010000011.1, read as the reverse complement.
CGTCGGCCGATTGTAATACGGGGTGTGATATATATCCTGTAATCGTGGTGAAGATTCTCACCGACAACCTCTATTTTATGAGTGTAGGATAAGTGTACAAGGAGGGCGGGGATTATATGATTAGCCAAGAGAAGCTGGACAAGCAACTGAAACGGTTGCACATCAACCCAAAGGGTTGGGGTAAGAGCGAGTATGCTGAATTACGTAATATCCTAATGCCGGACGAAAGTGTTGAGGAGTGCGTGAACGGCTATTACGAGGCCGGATTCGCTCTCCTGGTTGCCACCAAGTACCGAGTCCTCCTGGTCGACAAGAAACCGATGAACTACCTGACCGTCGAAGATATGCGCTTCGACATGATCAGCGAATTTGACTACAGCCACCGCGTGATTGGTGCCTATTTGTGTATCAGCTCCGGCAACAAGACGCTCAAGTTCAATAGCCTTAATCAACGTAGTCTACGTAAGCTCCTGACCTATGTCCAGGCACGCATGACCGAGCTCAAGAACATCTCTCATGAACAGCAAGAGAACCAACAGCAGCATCTCCAACAGATGAACGAGCAGTTACGTCAGTATCTGATTACCGCAGAGGAAGAGCGCGCCAAACGCGACCAGCAGGCTAAGACGGAGGGCGAGCCAATTCGTGGTATCGATTATCACCCAAGCCTGACCCTGCCGCCGCCGGCACCCCAGTATCTGGCGACATTGGCCGGTTTTGAGCAAGCCGCCGCCCAGAGCATCCCGGTTACCCCGGCACCTAGCCAGGCCGGCATGGCGACCACGAATGGCGCCGGACCCCAGAGGCGTACATTGCGAGACCTGGCCCTGACGCCACAAGAGGTGGGGTTGGGGGCGATTCGCCGAGTCTTACCAATCTTGGCAGCCTACGGCCGAGCACCTGCTGTCGAGACCTCATAGATTGACTCAAGCACACTTTAGTGCTATAATATGCACTAATTCATGGTTGATTTTGAGTGGCAGGGGGAACCCGTTGCCGAAGTAGTTGTTGAGGAGTCTGAGCGCAGACTGAACGGCGTTCGCCGTGTTCTCGTGGTGGGCGCGATGATCGTGCCGACGGTGATTGGATTTGGCATGGAGTCTGATAACAGCCAAGCTATCGAAAGCGAAACTGTTGCGGAAGTCACGGTTGGCGAGACTGCGCATCTCACAGAATTGAATGCGGATCAGGTAGTGGCTGTGAACTCAAATGCCGACGTCCAGAAGGAAAGCCCCATGCTCGGTTCGGACTGGCCGTTGCTCCTTGTGAGTCACGAATTATCGTGCGCACCGGCCAAGACCTCAATCCCGAACGTGTACAGTTTTAAAGATGTTGTTGAGGGGTCAAAAACCAATTTTGCTTTGACGCCCGAGCGTTTGGAACAAGTGTCGTCAGCCCTCAAAGAGGCTGGCGAGCATGATGTGAAAGCGGTACGCTCGGTGGTGACGGAAGTATTTTCGGAGCTGGGCGTTCGTGTTAGCTTCGATGATCCAGCACTCGTCAAAGATGATGATCATTCTCAGCCGGGCACCAAAATCGTAACAGTATTCAGTAAGTCGGAGCTTATAACCTATGCCGAGAGCATGGCGGCATACATCCGCGGCGTCTCAGCAATGTCTCGGGAATTCGTACAGACGGCGGGTCAAATTGATTTCGTGAGTAGCCGATTCATGGCGGCTAAAGGCCGTCCTGACTTTGAGGCATCCGGCTATGCTTACTCCCAAGGTAACATAATACGACTGGCCGCGCTTGTGGACCCGAGCGTCGACCTAGGCCTCCAGATCGCCTATAAAAAGGACGTCATTCGACATGAGTACAGCCACCTTGCCGAATTTAATAGCTGTCCCACTGGCGACCGCGAGCTAGAGGCCACGTTTGCCGCCTCAAACAGGGGACTGCAACTCGCAGCGGCAAACGCACTCGTCCGGAACGGGACCCAGATGCAGGGCCCGCCAAACCCCAGCGCCTTGTCATTGACGGTATTGCAAAAAATGGGATTCGAGCGGGACTACTCGATGTCAGGTCGTGGCGAAATGCTCGCCGATAAAGCCGCGGCCTTGATTGACGGTCGGTTTGGCTCGCCTTACTACAACTATGCCCAAACCAGTAAATTGGCCGAAGCGGTCGAGGATACGACTATTGAGCGGCTACAGATGGCGCAGCCTAACACGAATGTCGTCGGATGGTTGGCATACTTGAACTACACGCAAGACGGCCGTGGGGCTGAACCTGATACGGCTACGCTTGAGAAACTAATGCCCCTTAAGCTGTCATTGCTCGACCGAACAATCGGTCAATTTGGATTCTCGATAGAATCCGAAGAGTGGGCTTTCGAGCCCGCCATCCAAGTCGACGATGAGGCAGAGAATTCAACATCATTTATTTATGGTGTGCGTACCACGAACCTTGATCGGCCACAGGTAGCATTCGTAAGCTTCCGGGCCCAGGCGGGACAAGAAGGTGCGCTGACGAATGCCGCAAAAAGATATCTTATGAAGCTACGGGCGCATGAACCGCGTTTTGTCGGTGCGAGTCTTCGCGTCACGCCTGCAGGCGATGAGATAACAGTTTCGCTTGTTCAGCATGGCGCCGAGAACGCCAAGGGCGGTTCGCCCAATGGCGGCTAAGCCCCCAGTTCGCTACTTACTGACGTTGAAGCGGAACTCGACGACGTCGTTGGGTTTCATGACGTAGTCCTTGCCCTCGGTCCGGACTTTGCCGGCAGCTTTGGCGGCCGTTTCCGAACCGGCGGCGATTAGATCGTCATAATCAACTATTTGGGCAGCGATGAAGCCTTTTTCGAAATCGCCGTGTATCACACCGGCGGCTTGAGGTGCGGTGGCACCCTGGGCGATGGTCCAGGCCCGGACTTCTTTGTCGCCGGCCGTCAGGTAACTTTGCAGGCTTAGGGTGTCGTAAGCGGCGTGGATGAGCTGAACCAATCCGGATTCACTCTGTCCGTAGCTTTCCAGCATCTCGGCAGCGTCGGCCGGGTCCAAGCTGTGCAGCTCACTTTCCAGCTTGGCGCAGACGAAGACGCACTGGGCCGGGTGGACAAGTTCACGAAGTTTGTTCTTATGTGCCCCGTCCGCAAGTCCGTTCTCGTCCAGGTTGAACACATAAATGACCGGTTTGAGCGTGATTAGTTGGAGCTCGCGTTGGAGCCAGGCTGCCCGCTCGTCCTCCATAATTTTCGGTTCAGCATGCAGAGGGCGGCCTTCGTCCAGCAGGGATTTTGCTTCGCGCAAGAAATCAGATTCGGGCTTGAGTTTGGGGTTGGCGCGAGCTTCTTTGTCGAGTTTGGGCAGGCGGCGGTCGATAGTCTGGAGGTCGGCCAGTACGAGTTCGGTGTTGATGACGTCGATGTCGCGCCTAGGGTTGTGCGCGG
>CAZTXZ010000010.1:0-11823 GCA_964617895.1 uncultured Candidatus Saccharibacteria bacterium | reverse complement strand
GGCCTCGGTACCCTGGATTGGCATATTGATAGCAGCCCGCTCGGCCGCGCTGCGCACCATGAAGTTACTGGAATGGATGTCCGGCATCGGCCGGCGACGGCCAAAGATCGTCTCGACATAGCCCTCTTTTTTAGCAAATTCTTTTATGCGGTCGATGTAGTCGAACAACGGTTGGCGCAGCGTCTTGTAGCGCTCGATAAAATGCGCGGCCTGTTCGAACGTCATGTTGGCCGCCACACTCAGGCCGTGCGGGCTCATGCCGTACAAAATGCCAAAGTTGATGACCTTAGCGGCCCGGCGCATCTGTTTGGTCACGTCTTCCGGCTGGCGGTCGTAGACCTGAGCGGCGGTCGCGGTGTGGACATCTACGTCACGATTGAACATATCGATAAGTTCTTTGTCTTCAGCCATGACGGCCGCCAGGCGCAATTCGAACTGGCTGTAATCGGCACTGACCAGCTTGTGCCCCGGCTCAGCCACGAACGCTGTCCGAATGTGTCGCCCTAACTCAGTTCGAACCGGGATGTTCTGCAGGTTGGGATCGTTGCTGCTGAGCCGTCCGGTCTGGGCCGTCGTCAGGTTGAACGTGGTGTGCACCCGTGACTTTTCGTCGACTAGCTTTGGCAAAGTGTCGACGTAGGTATTCTTGAGCTTGGTAACCTCGCGCCAGGCGGTGATGAGGTTGATGATGGGGTGCTGATCGCGCAGCTTATCCAGCTCCGTCGCGGCGGTGCTGTAGCCGGTCTTGCCCTTCTTGATACCCTTGGCTGGCAACTGCAACTTGCCGAACAAGATGTCGGCCAACTGTGATGGGCTGCCGATGTTGAATTCTTGGTCGGCTTGACCATAAATTTGTTGTTCAAGATCGGAAATACTGTCGTCTATCTCTGTTGCGAAACGGGCGATGTAGTCTGTGTCCAGCTTGATGCCAGCGAATTCCATACGGGCCAGCACGGGAATGATTGGCCACTCAACCTCACCGACAAGCGCTGGGAATTTGGGTACTTCCTGGAGAGCGACTACCTGCTGATGGTGCAGTGCCACGATTATCGACATGATATCCCCTGCCCGCGTCATGACGTCTTCGGGACTCAGATCGTCCAGCGGTGACCCGTCATACCTTAACTCCGACTGGGCGAGTTCGGTCAGGGTCTGCTCACGCCGTAGAGCGTTGAGCACGAAGGCTGCGATGAGCGTGTCGTGGGCGACTGGGGGTAACTTGGTCAGGTCGAGCGCCAACAGAACCTGCAGCGTATTTTTCAGGTCATGGCCAATCAGCGGCGTGCCGTCTATCAGCTCTGTGACGGCCTTAGACTCTAGCTTTGTCAGGTCAAGTGCGTAAGTCGACTGTCCGTCAGCGCTCAGTAGCAGCACTTGCGGACGATCACCATGACGTCCGGCCGCCTGACTGTAGACATACAGCTGCTCGCTGGCCGGCAACTTCAGCTGATTTAGTTTTGCCGCGGTATCTATCAGCTCGACGCTGCCGGGCTTGAGCGTAACGTCGCCATTGCTGGCATGATGGTTCTGGATGGCCACCTGCATGATTTCCGGCAATTGCCGGGCTAGCGATTTGAATTCCAGCCTCTCCAGCAACTCCAGCACTTCGGCCGGCTGCACCTTGCTGCCATCTACCTCTGTCAGATCGAGCTTCAGCGGCGCGTCCAGCCAGATGGCTGCCAGTTTCTTGCTCATCAGCGCCGATTCCTTGCCAGCGACGAGCTTGCTCTTGAGGCTATCTTTGATCAGCTCGATATTGTCATAAATCCCCTCGAGGGTCTGGTACTGCTGCAGCAACTGCTTGGCCGCCACTGGTCCGATGCCGGGCACACCCGGAATATTGTCGGAGCTATCGCCGACCAGCGATTTATAATCCAAAAATTGCGATACATCTATGCCATACTTCGCCTCGAACGTCTTGGGGCTGTACAGATTGATATCGCTAAAACCGCGCTTGAGCGCGAAGACCTTGGTGTGGCCGTTGACGACTTGCAGCAAATCGAGGTCCGAGGTGATGAGCATCGTCTCGATATCTTGGGACTTGGCCTGATCGGCCAGGGTGCCCATGATGTCGTCAGCCTCGTAGTCATCGAGTTCGTACAGGGGCCAACCAAAGGCTCGCAACAGCTCCTGTAGGATAGGAATCTGCTCGTAAAAATCCGGCGGGGCCGGCTTGCGACCAGCTTTGTAGGCCGGGTATATCTCGAGGCGCTTTCGGATGTTGGTTTTTGGTTTGTCCCAGGCGACCGCCACGTAATCCGGCTTGAGCCGCTTGATGACCTCGAGCGCCATCGTAGCGAAGCCAAACACACCGCCGGTCGGTGTACCATCTTTGGTGCTCAGGTTGGGCATCGCATAATAACCCCGATAAAAGACGCTCTTGCCGTCGATTATCGCCAATTTCTTGCGTGCTGCCGTCTCCTCTGCCATGCCCTTAAGTATAGCCTAAAGCTACATCTGAACCACAACTGGTACAATAAGCGTAAGCAAAATATATAATTCGAGGCTATAATGAAGTCATGAATTCCAAGGTGGGCGCCGACAAACGACTTAGTTACTATCTGGAAACACCCAAAGCGGTGATTGCGGAACTTCATTCGCATGCCGAAGGCATCACCAACCCAGAGGCAGCTCGCCGGCTGGATGAAAATGGCTACAACAGCATCGTCTCGCTGTCTGACAGCGGCGGTTTGGTGCCATTGCGCTACCATCTCACGACTTGGCAAAGCCTCGCCCTGTTCGCTACCATCGCCCTGACATGGCACGCCCTTGGCAATGTCGCCGGGCTGATCGCGGCCCTGTTCGCGATAGGCATCATCGCCACCAACATCTGGCGTGAACAAAACGGCGGTTCGTTCGCCTATCATATCGATCAATTGTTGCCGGCCCGTGCCGTAGTCATGCGCAGCAGTGTCGAGAAGGTCGTCGATCGGCGTGAGCTTGTCATCGGTGATGTCGTCGTCCTGAGGCAGGGCGATATCGTACCGGCCGATCTTCGACTATTGGCCGAACGACATTTCACGACCGATGATAGCCAACTGACCGGCTCGAACGAAATCGTCCACAAGTACAGTCACCCCCTCGCACATGAGGTTCCGGCCGCCCAGCGGCAGAACATCGCACTGATGGGCACCAAAGTGCTGTCCGGCCGCGCCCGCGGTATCGTCATAGCCACAGGTATCCATACGGAGATCGGTCGTATCGCCAACCTCGCTTACAGCACGCCGCGCCGCTGGTCACTGACCCAAATGACCATCGAGCGCCTTAGCCCCGGCTGGCTGGCAATCTGTGCCGGTGTGGCCGCGGTCACTTGGACCCTGGTACCGCGCGGATATGTCTCGGGTGAGATGGCGTGGGCCGTGACAGCCATAGCTGCGGTAGCCGCCACGCTGGGCGGATTCACACTAGGCAGCGCCATCCTTGGCTGGCGCGCCCGCAGTCAGGCAAGGCGCCGGGGGGTCGATTTCCAGCGTACCAGCGCCCTGACCAATCTGGCGGCGACGGATGTTGCCTTGCTCGACGAAGCCGGCTTCGTCACGACCGGTGCCAAGGCAGTGACGGAATTCCGGGTCGGCAAACGGGTCTACAATCCGACCGGTGGCGGCTACGAGCCTAATGGCGATATCAAGCGCGACAACGGCCGCGTGGTCGGCCAGAAGACACTTGGCGACATGGGGCTTTTCTTCGAGGCGGCAGCTCTGACCAGTCGGGCCAGTCTATTGCGCCCCGATGCCGAACACAACGATTGGCATGTCGCCGGGCCCCACGCCGACGGTCTGCTCCTGGCCCTGGCCCACAAGGCGGGGATAAATCACACCGAATTGCACCTGAGCTATCCCGAAATGGCGCACCACAAATTCGATAGCGCCCGCCAGCGCACCAGCGTCGTCCACCGTTATGATCATCGAGCCATGGTGTTCGTGCGCGGTGCCGCTGAGGCAGTACTACAAGAGTGTGACAACCTATGGGACGGCGGGCACACCCACAAACTCGGCAAGAATGAACGCCAGGAACTGGCCGACTATTATCGCGAGATGGAACGCACCGGACACCAAGTCGTACTGCTTGCCTACAAAAGCTTGCCTGGTAAGGCTACCGATAAACTGACGATGAAGCAGACCGAGCACGGATTGACATTGCTGGGTAGCGTAGCTATCGACTCGCCGTTGGCCGCCGAAGCCAAGGCCAAGTTGACCAATCTTGTACATACCGGCATTCGCCTGTCACTCATTTCACCTCGGCCTGTAGCCCAGGCCATAGCTTTGGCCGCCAAGGTCGGGTTCGACTATTCAGCCGTCATCGACGGCCATCAGATTCACCAGTCTGACGACAATCAACTGGTGGAAGCACTGCGCGAGGGAGCCCTATTCGTCCACCTAAATCCCGAGGATCGCCTAAGGCTGGTCGACATCGCGCGTTACCACGACCTGCGCATCGCCGTCAGCGGGAATGGCCTGCAGGGGGTCCCCGCCCTACGCCACGCCCATGTCGGCATAGCCGATGAGTCTGCCCATGCTTCCGTGATCGACGAGGCTAATTTGGTGCTGGTGGGCAACGACCTGTCGGGCCTGAATGCTGCTGTGATTGCCAGCCGAAATCATGTCCGTGCCTTACGTACCGCCTTGTCCGTCTCACTTGGCGATGGCCTCACCAAGCTATGTTTCACCCTGCTAGGAGTGGCCGCCTTCGTCCTGTGGCACGCCCCGCTCGGCTTCACGGCGCTGTTCGCGATTGCCCTGATAGCCCTGAGTCCTCTCGGTATCGCCTCGCTTAGCCATTACAGTCGCAAGCGGACTTCGACCAGCCGGCCGGAGGATTTCCGCAGTTTGCCTGTCCGGCCGAGCGCATCGTTTGCCAAAGGATTCTTTGCGGCCGTTTTCGCGACTTTTGCCTACTTCATTTACTTCGGTTCACAAAGCCTCAGCCCTGGCTATATCGCCCTAGAAAGCGTATTCACCCTGCATGCCGCGACCGTCGTGTTCGCCGCGCTGGTGCTACTGCAACTCGTCAATACCTGGTTCGATGCACCCAAAATCGTCCGGCAAGATCCGGAAAAGTACGTACCCTGGTTCGCCGGAGTGCTCGGCGTCGCCGCACTGCTCATCTACTTGCCACCAGTCCAGGAAGTCATCCATACCCAACCATTAGGCATTGCCGATTGGGCCGCGGCGTCCTTGGCTGCTGTATCGTTCATAGTCATCCGCTGGGCCATCCGTCGCGAACAACGCCAAACGCGGCATTCGATCATCGAATTCCACCACGAAGTCCACGGCCACGGTTCGTCGCCGAAGGTGTAGCTCTGTGATATTAGGAATTAGGCCGGGTCGGCACCGAACAGTTGGGTATCGATAAAAGTCTCGAACTCGTCCAGATTGGATCCTTCGTTGTTGATCACCATATCCGAGCGGATCTTGACGGCTGCCATGTTGAGGCTGGCATCGTCTCCACCCGGCGGGGTGTGCATTTCCATCTCTTCCTCGATTACGAATTGCTCAAAGGTCTTGGAGTCCTCGGTGGATCGACCACGCTCGGCAAGATTGCGCTGGATGCGTTCGTAACGGGTCCGGGCATTGGCATCGACCCAGACGACGATTCCGCCCAGTTCATGCACGCGGTCGGCTTCGTGGGGATTGCGCAGGCTGGATATGGCCAGGCCGGCATATTCTTCCTCGAGCCCCTTGTACTGGTCGTAGGCCCGGTCGACGAGCACGCCGTAACCGTACTTTCGCCGCCATTCGGCACTGATGGCGCGCAAGTTTTCGCGCTCTACGCTCAGACCCCGGCGCTTGGCTTCCTCGCGCAATAAATCGGTCACGGAGACGAACAAGAATTTATGCTTCAACGCTAGCACATGCCCGACGGTATCTTTACCCGAGCCATTCGTCCCACTCAATCCAACGATTTTTATCCGATTTGCCATATGCTCCTTTATTCTAACTCTTGATGTGGTTTGGCCAGCTCATACAACAGCTAAGCACTTTCATAAAATCCGGCCGAGGCCGGTTCATGATTACATTATACCCCAGACGCCTTGTCGCAGATGGGTTACTCTATCAATGCAGGAGACTTCGCAAGGCTGGCAATGGCTTTTCTCTCCAGTTTCCTAACGAATGCCCTTGATACACCAAACATCTCGGCGAGTCGAGCGGGCGTATGCGGTTCGCAACCGAATCCGTAACGAAGGCGCAAAATCTGGGCCCATCGCTCGTCCAACGTGTTTAGTACAGAATCAATCGCCTGGCTTAGCTCCTTGATGCGCACAAAATCCAGGGCGGTTGGCTCGTCATCACTCACTACCAGGTCTGCCAGCGTAGCGTCGCCCTCCTCGCCCACCCTCGTATCGAGGCTCATGGGGTTATGGACATACGGCCTCAGATACCTCACCTTTGCGACCGTTAAGCTTGCCGCAGTGGCGAGCTCTGTGTCGGTAGGTTCCCGGCCAAGTTCATCTATCAACTTATCTCGTTCGGGAATGATTTTGGTATGCAAGGTGTTGTTCATTTCCTTGGGCAGACGAACCGTTCGGCTGTGATCTGCCAGTGACAGTTGGATCGCCTGATGGATCCAGTTAGTCGCATACGTCGAAAAAGCATAACCCTTGGCGTAGTCGAACATGTCGACCGCCTTTATCAAGCCTTTATTGCCCTCCTGGACAAGATCCAGGTAATCCATAGTTTTGGCGCGTGCCGTATACCTTTTGGCAATCGCTATAACCAAGCGAAGATTTGCTTCCACCATATGGCGGCGCGCCGCTGAACCCTCATCCGCTAGCGACCGCAGCTCCTCTGAGGTAACGGATTCGTCAACCGCGTATTTGGCGATGCGCATCATGCCCATATCCGCATCATGCCGGGCAATATCGAGCTCGTCGGCGGTCAGCTCATCTACCTGCCTTTTGGCTTTGGGCTTGGCGGCCCCTCCGCTCTTCTCGTCTGCTGCTTTACTCCTGGTGTTGGTAGCCCCGCGCAGTTTTTCCATGGCAGCATCCATGACCTGCTGATGGATCTGCCCTAGCATATCTTCTGGCTCTTCGGCCGCACGGACGGCTAGGATTTGTCCGGCAAATAAACCGATTTCTATCTTTCGGGACAGCTCAGTCTCCTGTTTTTTGTCGAGCAGTGGCGTCTTGCTGGCCGCCCGTATGTAATCACCGGTCGCATCGACGGTATGTCGAATCAACCCATCAATCTCGCCGGGGTTGTCATTTTCCTGCGGGACAACAAGGGCCTCGTCCGCCCTCGGACCATAACTCTCTATAACCATATTAAGATAATGGTGTCATGTATGTTGGATTTAAGCAAGCATGAGCACAATTTTTGAATATTGCAAAATTTGCACAATTCGATAACTGTTTTCACAGCTTTGTGCCGACATAACACCGGCGAAGTCGACTGCTGGTTCTTACGTTAATATAGCATCTAAAAGTCCGGAATGAATCCGGACTTTTAGATTAAGCTACAGGAAAGAGCAGCTCGGGTTTTGGACACTCCAAAACCCGGCGCGATGAGAGAACCTGTCTCGGTTCTCTCATTTTAGCCCTTTATGTAATCGTGCAGTTTCTTGGCGTCGCGGTGCTTGCGCAGTTTAGCCAGTGCCTTGGCCTCGATCTGGCGGATGCGCTCACGGGTCACGGCAAATTCCTGCCCGACCTCTTCGAGCGTGTGGCTCTTGCCATCCTCCAAGCCGAACCGCAGCTTGATGATCTTTTGTTCGCGTTCGGTCAGGCCGCTCAGCATTTCCTTGACCTGCTCTTTCAGCAGCTGGTTAGTCGCTGATTCCTCGGGGCTGATGGTGTCTTCGTCTTCGATGAAATCCGCCAGCACACTGTCTTCTTCGTCATCGCGGATCGAGGCATCGAGCGAGCTTATGTCCTGTTTGATCTTCATGATGTGCTCGACTTTTTCGACCTCGATTTCCATAGCCGCGGCGATTTCTTCGTTGGTCGGTTCGCGGTTGAGCTCTTGGGTCAGCCGACGTTGGGTGCGCAGCAATTTGTTGATGGTCTCTACCATGTGGACCGGAATACGGATGGTCCGGGCCTGGTCGGCGATAGCACGGGTAATAGCCTGGCGAATCCACCAAGTCGCGTAGGTACTGAACTTGAAGCCTTTGTCCGGGTCGAACTTCTCGACGGCACGCAGCAGTCCGGTGTTGCCCTCTTGAATCAGGTCCAGCAGGTCCAGACCTCGCCCGACATAACGCTTGGCGATGCTGACCACCAATCGCATGTTGGCTTCGGCCATCTTGTCCTTGGCGTCTTGTTCGCCGGCCACGACACGGTGCGCTAGCGCTAGCTCTTCTTCGGCAGTCAGCAGTGGAATCTTGCCGATTTCACGCAGGTACAACCGGACCGAGTCGTCGGACACATCATCTTCGAGATAGGCCGGGCTGGTCGCCGTCGTCAGGTCTTCTTCCTCGGCTTCCTCTTCGACCCAGTCGTCGCTGAAGCCTTCGGTGTTTGGCTCGGTCGTCGTCACCTCGACGTTGGCGTCGGCCAGCTCCGTCAACAGCGCATCAAGCACTTCGGCGTTCTCCGGGGTGTCCGGAATGGCCGCGTTGATTTCTTTTTGACTGATATGACCCTGTTTTTTGGCCTCGCCTATCAGCTGGGCCTTCAGTTCATCGGGGGTTAGTTTTGGTTTGTCGTCGGATTTACTGGCTTTTGCCACTACATACCTCCTGCGGTTCGCTTTAGTAATTCATCGAGCTGTTTTACTTTTATGAGGAGTGTGTGCGACTCCGAATCGTCGGCTTTGCGTAATTGCGCTGCCAAATGCTGTTTTTGATCTTTTACATATACTTCGACCAGTCGTGCCTGCAATCGAGCTGCTTCGTAGCGAAGTTCGGTTAGCTCGAGGCCCTGGTAGAGCTCTTCATACTGTACGAGTAAGATTTTAACATACATTTCCAGAGGTCGCAAAGCTGCCTGGTTGGCGTCGCCGGCCCCTTTGAAGTCCGGATTGCCTCGCAAAAATTCAAATAACGACTGCGCCTCTTCGCGACTGAACATTTCTTTGTCCATCGGCTCGAGGTAGCTGCGCAGCTCGGGCTGGTGCAGCAGCAAGCTAAGGAAGTGATCTTGCTGTTTTTGGTATTCCAGTACCGGCTTCGGCGGCAACACTATCTCGGCCATCCGACGCTTGAGCGGCTTGGCGGTTTGAGTAGTGGTTGCCTGGGCCATTTTAGCGGCCAAAGCTTCCTTGTTACTTTCGATGTCACGCGCGATGACACCCAGGTAGTGGTCTTGCTCGACAGGGTCGTTCAGCGCTTTGACGACCGGCAACAGTACGTCACTGAACTCCCGTTTGCCCTGGGCGGTTGTCAGGTCGAGCGACGTTTTGTATCTGTCGATTAACCAATCGAGAGCGTATTGCGGCGATTGAATGACTTTTTTCCAGGTGTCCACGTCTTGCTTTATCAGCTCGTCGGGGTCCTTGCCACTCGGGATGGTAATGATACTGAGCGATACCTTAGTCTTACTGGCAATCGGGATGGCCCGCTCGGTGGCATTTAGCCCGGCCGCATCAGCGTCGAAACTCAACCTGATGTCGCCCGTTAGTCGGCTGAGCGTCTTGAGATGCTGCTCGGTCAGGGCCGTACCGGCCGTGGCAACTACCTGCCGGACACCGGCCTGGTGGCTCATGATGACGTCCAGGTTACCCTCGGCCAAGACTACGTATTTTTCCTTGCGGATGGATACTTTCGCCAGATGTAGTCCGAAGACGTGTCGGCTCTTGTCGTACAGCGGTGTCGCTGGCGTATTTATGTACTTGGGGGCATTTGGCTCATCCTTCAGGATGCGAGCCGTGAATCCGACTACCCGACCCTGAGCATCGCAGAGTGGAATCATCACCCGGCCGCGGAATAAATCGCTGCCGTAGCGGCTAGCCAGGCCGGCCAGCTTGATGTCACGCTCGTCGTACCCGCGCTTTTTCAAGAAATCAATCAGGGCCGTACCGGTGTTTGGGGCGTAGCCCAGCCGCCAGTCCAGTGCCGTATCCTTGGTGAATTGACGCTTCCGAAAGACATAGTCGACGGCCTCGGGATTACCCGACAATTGCGTCTGGTAAAACTTGGTGGACAGCTCCAGTATCTCGTGCAGGCGCTCTTTGTCTGGCCCACTCCGCTGTCCGCCTTTAGACCGATATTGCTCCAGGTCGACGCCAGCTTTGCGGGCCAGCAGCTCCAGGGTCTCCTTGAATTCCAGCCCCTCCATCTGCATGACGAAGCTGAACATATCGCCACCCTTGCCGCTACTGAAATCGTGCCAGATCTGTTTTTCGGGGCTAACCATGAAGCTGGGCGTCCGCTCACTAGTGAACGGGCTCAGACCCTTCCAGTTGCGTCCGGCACGCTTAAGCTGGACGTACTCGCTGATAACGTCCTCGATACTGAGCCGGCTCTTTACCTCTTCTACAGCGTCCACTGTCTCTGTCGTCTCCCGTCATCTCCTATTGCCACTATTGTACGCTATCTGTTCGCCAGGCATGAAAATACCCCCAACTTGTCCACGCTAACGTGGGGCGCTCGGGGAGCAACAGCTGGGGGTTTTTGGGCTCTCGACTTTCCGAGCAGCTTTTTAGGGTGCCCGGGGCGGATTCGAGACGACGCATGATAGTTATAGGGTGAGGCACTTTCGGTATGAGTGAGGCGCGATTCACGCTTCGACCCTTCGAGCTGTTGTAGCTCTTCCGGTACCGCCGCCGGATGGTTGGAATTGATGGGTGGAAAAATTTGTAGCCGTGGCTACTTGTTGCGACGCCTTCTTCCCGGTTGCGGGAAGGATGTCGTCTGGATGGTGCCTGCTTGGCGCCCGACTTGACCCTTGGCTCGTCGCGGTTGCACGCGGTCGACTGGTCGACCTTGGGCAGCAGCCATACTGCGTCCGACAACACCTTTGAATGCCATTTCTCCTCCTCGTGCCTCTATACTCCCGCGGATGCGGAACTATCTGCACATACTTTACGGTAATTGGCCTAGTCTGTCAATTTGCCCTAGCGTCAATCGCCGAAGTTTTGTAAGATAAGCATTAGCTATGCCTCCGCAAGATCCATTTCGACGACCCAACATTCCGCCGCCCGGCTCCTCAGTGCCGCAATCACCCGGTAAACCGGTGGTTAGCACGCCTTATGATTTCATCATGAGCGCCAACACCGCTCCGCCTAAGGTCAAGACAAAGCACCTACCCAAACTGTTTGCCATCGTCGGCGCTGGCGCCGTGCTAGTCGTAGTAGTGTTCGTCATCATGTCATTCGCCAATCGCAATACCGCGGCGCCGGTCCTGCTCCAGATTGCCCAGCAACAGACCGAGATCGTTCGCGTCGCCCAACTTAACTTCAGTAAACTGGACGACAGCAAGGTCAAAAACTTCAGCGTCAACACCAGCCTGACGCTGGCCTCTACTCAAGCCGACTACCTCAAGTTCTTGGCCGCCCACGACACTGCCGTGGACGAAAAAGTCCTGACCGCCAGTATGGACACCAAGACCGACGACGCCCTGAAGGCCGCCGCCGGCAACGGCACACTCGACAGCACCACCAAGTCAGTCCTTATCGACGAACTGACCGAGTATCAACGCAATCTCACGGTCGCCTACCAAGGTAGCCAGAGCCAAACGGCGCGGACCACCTACAAGGCTATGTTCGACGAAGCCGCCCTGCTCATCGAGCAAGGCAAATCCTAACCACAAAAACCCCAAGAATGCCGCTTTTATTTGTTCCAAAAAGTGGTCGCCGGGATGTCCCGGCAGACACCTTCTTTTGCACTATCCCAAACACACCCCTACTTTTGGCTTGATCCAAAAGTAGGCAAAAGCTCAAGGCC